>JAQBPL010000131.1 GCA_028287545.1 Vulcanimicrobiota bacterium
TGCGGTGCACGTGGATGATGTGCACGCCGTCGGGGCCGCCGCAGCGCACGTACATCGCGCTGTTGTGAAACGTCCCCAGCGCGTTCTCGTAGAACCCGATCGCGACGTCGACCGGCCGCGTTCCGCCGGCCGCGCGCCACTGCGCGTCGACCTTCGCGGCGAACGTCGCCGCATCGAACGCCAGCTCGTACACGGCACCTTCGAGGAAGTACCCGGTCATCGCCGCTTCCGGAAAGACGATCAGCTCGACCGGCCCGTCCGCCAACTGCGCGAAGATCGCCCGCATCGCATCGAGGTTCGCAGCAAGGTCCCCTTTGCGCGGTTTGAACTGAACGAGAGCAGCGTGCACGGGTTACGTGGCGACGGCGAGGGTCGGCGTGGTTTGGAGTTGTTCGGTGATCTCCTCGGCGGGGTAGGTGAGGATCTCGACGAGCGTTGGGTGCAGATGCGGGATGCGCGCGTATTCCTGGACGGTCGAGCCGAACGCCATCGCCACGATCAGCGGCTCGATCAGATCGGAGGCTTCCGGACCGATGATCGACGCGCCGAGAATCTTCCCGTCGGTCGGCGACGCCAGCATCTTCACGAAACCCTTGGTCTTGCCGAGCGCGACCGCCTTGCCGTGATCGTTGAACGGATACGTCGCTTTGAGGTACGGGACGCCGTCGCGCTCCAGATCGCGCTCCGTCTCGCCGACGACCGCGATCTGCGGGTCGGTGAAGATCGTGTGCGTCTTGGTGAGCCGGTAATCGACCCGCTCGTGCGCCCCGGTTGCGGCGTTGCGCCCGGCGATCTCTCCTTGCTGAATCGCAACGTGGACGAGCGGATACTGACCTGTCACGTCGCCGACGGCGAAGATATCCGGGTTGGAGGTGCGCAGCGTGTCGTCGACCGTTATCCCGGTGATGGCGTGGGAGACGACGCCGATCCGTTCGAGGTCGAGCCCCTCGAGGTTCGGCACGCGTCCCAGCGCGTAGAAGATCTCGTGCGCGGCGACGCTGTGTTCGGCGCCGTTCTGCGCGTAGTGCACGACCTTCATCCCATCGTCGCGCACGGTGACGCGTTCGACGCGCGCGCCGGACTCGACGCGGATCCCCTCTTCGCGGAAGTACTCCGTGAGGCCGAGCCCCAGGTCGTGATCCTCGCCGGAGAGCAGGTGGCCGGAACGAATCAGCATCGTCGTCGGTACGCCTGCACGATGGAAGAATTGGCCGAGCTCGCTGCCCACGTAGCCGCCCCCCAAGACGACCAGCGATTTCGGCGGCGCCTCGAGATCGAGCGCTTCGTCGCTGTCGATGAAACCCGCGTCCACGAGGCCGGGCACCGCGGCCGGCGCGGTGACGCTGCCGGTAGCGAGCACGAAGCGCGGCGCATAGAGCACCTCGTCGCCGACGCGCAGCGTCGTCGCGGACTCGAACCGGGCCTCACCGTGAAACACCGGAAACGTCTCGATCCCCGCGATCCGATAGTCGGCCCATCCGCGCACCAGCTCGCGCTTGCGGGCGGCGAGCGCGTGGTAGTCGAGCCGAGGCGCCTCGACGTCGATCGCCAGTTCGCGCGCCGTGCGAATGTCGTGCAGCAGGTCGGCGGTCGCCAGCAGGGTCTTGGAGGGCATGCAGCCGCGCAGGATGCACAGCCCGCCGAGTGGGCCGCGGTCGACGAGCGCCACGCTGGCGCCGAGGTCGCGCGCGGTCCGCGCAGCCGCGTAGCCGCCGCTGCCGGCGCCGACGACGATCACATCGAAACGTTTTGGAATAGTTCTGCTCCCCAAGCGAGATGGTGCGTCCCGTCCGACCCTCTTCGGCCCCCTGACGGTTCCGATTGGGGGCGTGCGGCGGCTTTTACCGACCGGCACGACCGATCCATGCAGGCAACCGCTGCAGGTGGCGCGGAACGGGTGCGTCCGTGAATCTCGCCTTCGTCGGAAACGGCGCCCGCACGAAGCCGGCCGCGCTCGTCGCAGCTGTCGGCCTCCCGGCCGTCGCCGCGGTGGGTGCGGGTGGCCTCAGTGTCGGCTTCTTCCTCTGGTACGCGCTCGCCCTGAACCGGCCGCACGGCGTGCTGTTCCTCGACGCGACGCTCGTGCTTGCCTTGGTAACCGGCGTTGCAGCGACGTACGCCGCATGGCTCGGCTACGGGCGGTACTTCTCGCGGCGGACCCACGTGGGCGACGTCACCGCGATGCAATACGACGCCATCTCGTGGTCAGCGCTGGTGCTGCTCTGGGGAACGCTCCTTCCGCCGAGCGGAGCGCATGGCACGGCGCGCGCGGCGGCGGTCGCGGTCGGAGCGTTTGTGCTCGCCAAGCTGATCGTCGCGGCTCGCTTCAACCAGACGGTACGGGAAGTGGCGCTGACGTTCATCGTGACGCGCCTGCCGCTCATGGCAATCGCCGAACTGGCCGCGATGGTCATCGGCCAGCGGCCCGGCGTGCACTATGCGGCATCGGCGAACCCGCTGCTGGCGGTGTGGGGACGCTGGGACGCCGAGCACTACCTCGGCATCGCGAAGAACGGCTACTCCGGAACGGAGTTCGCGTTCTTCCCGCTCTACCCGGCGCTCATCAAGATCGTCGGCGCGTTCACCGGATCGGACCTCGTCGCCGGGCTCATCATCTCGAACGCCGCCAGCTTCCTGGGCCTGCTCTACCTCTACAAGCTGATCGAGCACCAGTACAACCGGCACGTCGCGCAGCGCGCGACCTTCTACGTCTCGATCTTTCCGACCGCGATCTTCTTCTCGGCCGTCTACAGCGAGGCGCTGTTCCTGTTCCTGACCGTCGCGTCGTTCTACTACGTGCGCGAACGGCGCTGGGTAATGGCGGGCGTGTTCGGGTACTTCGCCGCGCTCACGCGATCCGAAGGCATTCTGCTCGCGGCACCGCTGTTCATCGAGTGGGCGATCGCCGCCAAAGAGGGCGGC
>JAQBPL010000150.1 GCA_028287545.1 Vulcanimicrobiota bacterium
TCGCGAATAGCTTTCTCTCATCCCGATACGTAAAGATTGGTACCACCTCGTCAACCGGTCAGCGTGCGGCCGCAGCCGTTCGAGCAAACCGGGCGACGCGAGAATCTCGCCGGCGCCGCGTGCTACACATCCCAACGGATCTTCGGCAACCGTCGTCGGCAGGTTCGTGCGCGCGCCGAGCTCGCCTGCGAGTCCCGTGATGAGCGCGCCGCCGCCCGTCAGCGTGATCCCGGCGTCGATGAGCTCGCCGGCGAGATCGGGCGGCATCGCTTCGAGGATGGACCAGGCCGCCCGGGCGATCTGGTCGATGCCGTCGCGCATCGCCTCGCCGACGAGCGCTTCCTCGACCGTTCGCTTGCCGGGGCGAATGCGCGCCATGTCGGTCCCCGCGACGACGTAGGCGTCGCGCCCGGGCGCGCGGCCGGCGAAACCGCGTTCGATCTTGAGGCGTTCCGCGGTCAGCGGCCCGATCGCGAAGTACTCGCGGCGCAGACGGGCGATGATCGCCTCGTCGAAGGTGTCGCCGCCGACTTTGATCGAGTGCATCGCGACGACGCCGCCCGAGATGAGGACGGCGATCTCCGTCGTGCCGCCGCCGATGTCGACGACCATGCGCGGCGTCGAGCCCATGATGTCGAGCCCCGCGCCGACCGCGGCCGCGACCGCCTGCGGGACGAATTCCGTGGTGCGCGGCCCGGCCGCGCGAATCGCTTCCTCGACCGCCTTGCATTCGATGTCGGTCGCGCAGCCCGGGATGCAGGCGATCACCCGCGGCGCGATCCGCGGCCGCGAGGCGAGCGCGCGATCGACCAGCGATTTGACCAGCGCGTGGGCGCCACGGAAGTCGGAGATCGTTCCGCCGCGCAGCGGTCGCACGACGCGAATCCGGCCGGGCGAGCGCCCGTCCAGCTCTTTGGCGGCGTGGCCGAGGGCGATCATCGCGTCGTCGCTCGTCCGGTAGGCGACGACCGACGGCTCGCTGACCAGGATGCCCTCATCGTGCGAGTAGACGACGGTGTTGGCGGTTCCCAGATCGATCCCGATATCGGGACTGAACGTCGCGCGGACGGTTCCGGCGAAGTTCATGCCGGCACTCCGGCGCCAGGGGCGAGCAGCGAGTACCCGATCCGCGGCAACGCGCGGGCGAAGGCCGCCAGCGGAAATCCGACCACGGTGAAGTAGTCGCCGTCGATGCGCTCGACCAGCGTCGCGGCGAAGCCTTGAATCCCGTAGGCGCCGGCTTTGTCCATCCCGTCTCCGGAAGCGGCGTATGCCGCGATCGTCACAGTATCAAGTTCGGCAAATTTGACGCGCGTCGATACGACTTCGAAAAGCGAGAGCCCGGTCACATCGTCGCGCAACGCGAAGGCCGTGTGCACCGTGTGCCAACGGCCGGCCAGCCGGGTCAGCATCGCGATCGCCTCGCCGGTATCGGCCGGCTTCCCGAGGGCGTCGCCGTCGACGTCGACGACCGTGTCGGCGGCCACGATCAATTGATCGGCCGGCACGGCGCCCGCGGCCTTGCCGCGCGCGTGCAGGACGGCGAGTTCGGCCGGAGCGATCCCGGCCACCGGCTCTTCGACGTAGCTGCTTGCAACGACCGTAACGTGTAAGCCGAGCGACGCGAGCAACTCGCGACGGCGCGGGGATGCGCTGGCGAGCGCGACGGAATGGAGCAGCCGTTCGTGTGCGATGTCTCTAGTGTACGGGGCGTCGTGCGCTATGACAACGCTTACGCGAAAAATTGGCGCCGAACGGCGCGCCGCGTCACAGTGCGTCGAGCCGCATCACGTCGTCGGCGGACTCGCCGCGCACGACGCGGCGATGGTGGCCGTCGCGGACGAACACGACCGGCGGGCGGCCGAAACGGTTGTAGTTGCTCGCCATGCTGTACGTGTAGGCGCCGGTCGTGCGCAGCGCGAGCATGTCGCCGGCGGCCAGATCGCGGGGCAGAATGTAGTCGCCCATCTCGTCGTTTTCGCACGACCGGCCGGCCAGCGTCGCGGGTTCGCCCGGGCCCAGCGCGCGCGCGGTCATGACCTCGGCGGCGTGGTGCGCGCCGTAGAGCATCGGGCGCGGGTTGTCGGCCACCCCGCCGTCGACGACGATGAAGCGGCGTCGTCCCTGCGTTTTCACCGCCATGATGCGGTAGAGCGAGGTGCCGGCGCGAGCGATCACCGCGCGTCCGGGCTCCACTGCAAGCCGATAGCCGCGGCCCGCGACGCGCTCGGCGAGCGCCGCCGCGAGCGCTTCGACGTCGACCGGGTGCGGGTCGTCCGGGCCCTCTTCGACGCCGATGCCGCCGCCGCAGAGCAGCTCCGCGACCGGTAGGCCCATGCTGCGCGCGAGATCGGCGGCCCCGGCGAGCTCGTCGGCGTTCGCGAGAAACGGCGCGAGCTCCGCGATCTGCGAGCCGATGTGGGCGTGCAGCCCGATCAGCCGTACCTGCGGCAGCGCCGCGATGCGCGCCAGCACCGCCGCGAGCCCGTCGAGCGGGATCCCGAACTTGGTGTTCTCGCCTCCGGTGCGGATGAAGGCGTGCGTGTGGGCCTCGATCCCGGTGTTGAGCCGCAGCATGATGTCGACCGGGGCCGTGCCCTCCGCAAAGGCGGCGAGCCGTTCCAGCTCCTCGACGTTGTCGACCACGTCGAAGGCGACCCGGCGCTCGACGACGGCGCGCAGTTCGTCGTCGGTCTTCCCGCAGCCGTGAAAGTAGAGGCGGCCGGCCGGGAAGCCGCCGCGTTCGGCCGTTACCAGCTCACCGAGCGAGCAGACGTCCAGCCGCAACGGGGTCGCCGCGAGGTGCTCGGCCAGCGCCGTGCACAGGAACGCCTTCGCGGCGTAGCCGACGGCGATGCCGCGCGGTTCGCACGCGGCCAGCAACCGGTGCACCTCCAGGTCCAGCACGTCGAGATCGATCGTGAAGAGCGGCGTCCCGTAGGTCGCCGCAAGCTCGTGGGCCGGGACTCCTCCGATGCTCTTCGCAACGGCCAGCGGTTCGGTCATCATCCTCGGTAAAGACCTCGTTCTCCGATATAACGATACACGGGCTCGGGGACCAGATAGCGCACGCTGTGCCCTTCGGCGAGGCGACGGCGGATCTCGGTCGCCGAACCGCTGACGACCGGCAGGTCGAGGAAGCGGACCTTGGCTTGGCGCTCGGGTGAGAGATCGGCGAGCGCGGCGTCGAGATCGGTGCGGGTCACCTCGCCGCGCGGCGCGACGACGAACTCGTCGACGGCGTCGACGACCTCGTCGAGCCGTTGCCAATGCGAACGCACCAGCGAGTCGCCCCCGACGATGAACGTGAGGCCGGCATCGGGGTAGCGCGCATGCAAACGCGGCAGCAAGTCCGCGGTATAGCCGCTTGCCTCCGGCGCGAGGTCGCTCACGTCGAGCGCGAAGGCGGTGTTGGCGGCGATGGCCACCCGAATCATCGCCGCGCGTTCGGCCGGGGAAGCGCCCATCGCGCCCTCGCGATAGTGCCCGCCGGCACGGGTCGGCACGAAGAGCACCCGATCCAGCCGCGAAGCTTCGCGCACCGCCTCCGCGACGAAGAGATGGCCGCTATGGATGGGGTCGAAGGACCCGCCGAAGACGCCGACCCGCATGATCGTCGGCCGCGTTCGGGGCGCTCCGATGCGAACCTTCGGCCGGTAGGAGTGAAGGGCAAGCGCCCAG
>JAQBPL010000158.1 GCA_028287545.1 Vulcanimicrobiota bacterium
GCCCGGCGTGCTGCCACCGCTTTCCGCCGTCGGTCGAATGCCAGATGCCGGCACCTTCCTCGACGTCGTTGCGCGGGTTCGCTTCGCCGGTCCCGACCCACACGTCGTTCGCATCGCGCGGCGAGACCGCGATAGCACCGATCGGCGCGACGGCCTCGCGGTCGAACACCGCGCGCCACGATGCACCGCCGTCGACCGACTTGAACACGCCGCCGCCCGCACCGCCGGCATAGTACACCGCCGGATCGCGATCGCTCCCAGCTACGGCCGTCGTGCGTCCGCCCGCGATCGCCGGACCGATCGAGCGATACGACAAGCCGGTAAGGGCCGTCGACGTCGGGTCAGCGCCGGCGGCCGCCGGAAGGGCGATCAGCGCCGCGCACAATGCGACACTCAGGCGGATCATAGACGATGCCTTCAACGATGCTGCTCTCTCTCGACGAACCGGCGCACCGCCGGCATGTGACTGAACGAGGAGAGAGTGGGATTCGAACCCACGAGCCCCGCGAAGGGCCTTCGGTTTTCAAGACCGACGCGTTCAACCTCCGCCATCTCTCCGTGCCCGGCTCTGCTTGTCCGGCGATGGACGGTTCCCTTGCGTTTGCGACGAAGCCCCCCGTCATGCACCTCGATGGAACACACCAGCGGGTCATCGTCACGGGCGCGAGCGGGGGGATCGAGCGCGCGATCGCGCTCGCGTTCGCGCGCGGCGGCGGCCGTCTCGATCTGCGCGCGCGGCGAGGAAACGCGTCCAGGCCGCGCACGCTCGTAGCCCGACTTCTCCAGGGCATCTCCAATTCAGATCGCGCCGACGATACCAAGCCACAGGAAGGCGAGGGATAGTATCGTCAACTGCATGTCGCCGATCGCGAGCCGCCTGCCGTATTTCTCGTAGAAGCGTTTGATGCTCGGATACTGCGATGACAGCGGCGTGAGCGCCGCGAGTCCGAAGCCCGCTGTGTTCAGGCAGAAGATGACGACGGCGAGGTGCAGCGAGGAATACGGTGATCGTGCGCCTGGCGCCGCAAATGCGATGACGGCGGTATACGCGAGCGCGAGCCCCGTTCCCACGGCTGCGGACAGATACGTCTCGCTGATCCGTACCAGGCCCAGGCCGTCGGAAGCCATTGCGATGATCACGGATCCGAGAAGTAGCGACGCGGGCAGAAGAAAGTAGAGGACGTACGCGAGACGGCCGAGTCCGTTCGCCTGGAGGAGCGGCAGCAGCGCGAACCAGGAGAGAAAGACCGTGCGGTACTCGATTGTCGAAGCAAGCGTGAAGTGAACGCGCTGCACGATGTCGCCGCTCGCATCAACGTGCGGCATATAAGAGATCAGGAACGCGTTGCCGACCCAGAACAAATACGACACCAAGAACATCACGATGACGGTGTCCAGAGCGCTGTCGGGGACGCCTGGCCGGTCTCGCGCGAAGGTTACAACGAGCACGATCCCAGTGAAGGCGAAGCCGGCGAGGATGCCCATAATTCCTACATGGAGCTTCGCAGTTTCCTCGAGCAACCAGGGATAGTTATTGTGCCGAGTTGAACCGCGCCGGCCCGCAGCGAGCACCATCGTCAGACCGATGGCCGTAGCGAGGAAGAAACCCAGGACTTCCCACATCTTCGGTGACCTCCGACCGCGTATCGCTGCGGCGGACGACGGAAGATCATTCGCGTGAAGCGCTCCCCGCAGCGCCGAACTGACGTCGCGTTCGATCGTCGCCCGCGAATTCGACAATCTCGATACACGAAAGCTGAACACGAGGAGAGAGTGGGATTCGAACCCACGAGCCCCGTGAAGGGCCTTCGGTTTTCAAGACCGACGCGTTCAACCGCTCCGCCATCTCTCCGTGCGATGGGGAGTTTTCGAGGACGAGCCCGCTTTCCTCGACGCCGAGAAAAGCGGGACGCGCCGGCTGCGCTAGGCGGCTTCGCGCTCCGCTTCGATCGCGGTGCGGGCCATGCGGCGGCGGAGCAGGTCGACCACGCGGGACGTCTGCCCCGGCTTGGAGGCGACCATCGGGATGATCGTCGCGAGCAGCAGCATGAACGCCAGCGGCAGGAGCGTGCCTTCGAACGAACCCGTCACGTCCTTGACCCGCGCCGCGAGCAGCGGGCCGGCGACGCCGGCAAAGCCCCACGCGGTGATGATCAGCCCGTAGTTGAGTCCCATGTACTTCGTGCCGAAGTAGTCGGCGTTGAACGCAGGCATCGTTCCGAAGCTGCCCCCGTTGCACAGGAGCACGATCCCGAACGCGATGCCGACGAGCACGGTCGAGTGCAGCGCCGGCATCACCGCGAACACGACGGCTTGGATTCCTAGGATCAGCGTGAAGGCGGTGTTGCGGCCGATGCGGTCCGAGATGTCGCCCCACAGCACGCGCCCTATGCCGTTGAATACTGCCAGCAGGCCGACGACCGGGGCGGCGAACGCCGCCGTCGCGCCGGTGAGGTCGCTGAAGATCGGAACCGCGTTGCTGATCACCAAGATGCCGGCCGTCACGCTGCAGAACAGCATCAGCCAAAGCATGTAGAACTGCGGCGTGCGCAAGACCTCGCCGGGCGTGTACTGGTGCCCTTCGAGCTTCGCCGGATCGGTAGCGCGGCGGCCGAAGCCGGCCGGGGGATCGCGCAACAGCAGGGCGCAGACACCGCCGATGCCGAGGTATGCCACGCCGGACCACACGAACACCGTCATGACCGCCTGCACGTCACCCGCGCTCAGCGGCGCTCCGGTCGCGAGATAGGCCGACGCGTCCTTCGCGGCGCGTGCGAACGGGGCGAACGTCGGGACGATCGCGTTGTAGAAAAACGCGCCTAAACCGAATCCGGTGAGCACCAGGCCGCTCGCGAACCCGCGGTGGTCGGGGAACCACTTGGTGACCATCGCGACGGGCGACACGTATCCCATCCCCAAGCCGAAGCCGCCCATCACACCGTAGGACAGGTAGAGCGCCGTCGCGCCGAAGCGCGGCGTCAGCAGTCCGGCCAGGATGTTGCCCATCGCCCACAGCGCGACGCCGGCCAGCGCGACGTTGCGCGGGCCGAAGCGGTCCTGCAAGCGTCCGCCGCATACCGCGCCGACTCCGAGCGTAAAGATTGCGGTCGAGAACGCCCACATCGTCGTCGTTGACGACCATCCGAACGCCGCAATGAGCGGGCGCGCGAACAGGCTCCAGGAGTAGATCGTGCCCAGGCACATCATCATGACGGTGCCGGCGATCGCGACGGTCCAGCGGCTATTGAGGATGCTCCGGCGTTCCGGTACGGGCACGGCGGCTGCCATCGGCTTGTCACAAGTCACGGGCGCGATCTCCTTTGCTTGGTGTATCGCTATCGAGGCGGCGCTCGTACGCCAGCCCTCACACCCGAGGAATCGCTCAACTTGATCATTCGGACGCCCAGCGAACATCCGCTCGTCGTTCCGTTAAGCAAGCGTTATCGCGGCGTCAAGAGTTTGTATTTATCTTGTCTAGCGTGGCTAGCGAGCGCTCCCGGCGCGCCGATTTGCGTTCGAAGCGCCGATAGCACCGGTACGGGTGCGTGTCATCAGCGGAGGGGCCACATGAACGCATTCCAACGTCTACGTCTCGCACGGATACCGATCGCAACGCGCGTCCTGACGGTCGGCGCACTCTCGCTCGCGCTTCTGACGATCACGCTGCTCATCAGCGCGATGCAGTCGGTCGAACACGGCGTCTATGCTCAGATCGATCAACGCGTGCAGGTCGCTCAGAACACGCTCTGGTCGCTGGCGAACGCGCACGGCCCTGCCTCGATCGCCGAAGGCAATCTGCGCTTCGGATCGTGGGTGGTGAAGGGCGATCACTCCGTCGTCGACCGGGTGAAAGAGCTCACCGGCGGCGACGCGACGATTTTCCAGATCATCGACGGGAAGCCGATGCGCGTCACGACCACCGTCCACAAGCTCAACTCTACCGAACGCAACGACAATACGGAGCTCATCGGCCCCGCCCGCAAGGCGTTCGACCGGGGCTTGGGCTTTAAAGGCGTCAGCCCCGTAGCGGGCCGTCCGTTCATCAATCGCTACGATCCCCTCAAGGACGCCGCCGGCAACGTCGTCGGCATCATCTACACCGGCATTCCGCTCACCGAGATGTCCGACGCCGTCGCGAGCACCGTGCGGATCGTCGTGCTGACCGCGGCGGCCGGCCTCTTGGTGTGCCTGGGAATGCTCTTCGCGGTCGTGCGTCCGCTGCGGGGCAACGCCAGAGCCCTCGCCGGCGCGGCCCACGGTCTCGCGGGCGGCGACGTCGATCAAGACATCGAGCTGCGCTCGCGCGACGAGTTCGGCGAGATCGGCGCCGCGTTTCGCGACATGATCGCCTACCAGCAGCGCATGACCGAAGTGGCCGATGCGATCGCCGCGGGGAATCTCACCCAAACCGTCGTCCCGGCCTCGGAACGCGATCGTTTGGCGATCGCGTTCAACCGCATGACCGAAAACCTGCGCATCGTCATGCACGGTGTCGCCGGCGCCTCCGCGGCCCTCGTCGAGGTGAGCGCGCAGGCAGCGCTCGCGTGCGATCAGTCGGCGATCGGCGTGGAACAGGTTTCGAAGGCGATCCTCGGCGTCGCCGGCGGTGCCCGCGACCAGCTGATCGGGATCCAGACCGCGAAGATCGCCGTCGAAGAACTCTCGAGCAGCGCGATGCAGATCGCCGACGGAGCCGCCGGACAAGCGTCGGCGGTCGGGTCGGCGGGCGACGGCGTCGCCGCGGTCGACGGCCAGATCGCCGCGCTGGCCGCGCTAGGCGAAGTGCTCGCGAAGGCAGCGAGCGAAGCCAGCTCGCAAACCGGCAGCAGTTCGAAGACCGTGCTCGCGTTTTCCGACGCGATGTCGCGGCTGCGCGAGGAGTCCTCAGCCGCGGAGCAGGCCTTCACCGCGCTCGAGCAGCGATCCGCGGCCGTCGGCGCGATCGTCGAGACGATCGACGACATCGCCGACCAGACGAACCTGCTCGCCTTGAACGCCGCGATCGAATCGGCGCGCGCCGGCGAGCACGGGCGCGGCTTCGCCGTCGTCGCCGAGGAAGTCCGGCACCTCGCGGAGCGCTCCGCGATCGCCACCCGCGAGATCAGCGCGATCCTCGACGAGATTCGGCGCGAAACCGTGCGCGCGGCGCAGGCGATGCGCTCTTCGTCGACGGCCGTCGACCGCAGCCTGGAGCTCTCGACCGCCGCAACGACGTCGCTCGCGGGCGTGAGCGATGCCGTCGCGCAGACCCGCACGGCGGCCGACGAGGTCGCCGCCAGCGCGAAGCTGATGCGCGACGCCAGCGTGCAGGTCGCGGGAAACATGCGCAATGTGACAGCGATCGTCGAAGCGAACGCCGCGGCGTCGCAGCAGATGCAGGCATCGACCGACGCGATCACCGGTTCGATCGCACCGGTCGCACAAGCCGCGGAAGAACAGTCGGCCGCCGCGGAACAGGTGCTCGCATCGACCGAAGAGCTCGCGGCGCAAGTCCGCGAGATGAGCGAGACGTCGCGCCGCGTCCGCGGTCAAGCGCAGAACATCGCGCGTCTGGTCGAGGACTTCCGCTTCCGCGAGGACGGGGGCGCAATCACGGTGCTGGGCGGGCAGCCGCCGGAGCAGCGCTTCGCCCTGAAAAAGACGGCCTGAGGCTCGGACGCCCGCCGGGAGGGTCGTCCCGGAAACAGTAGCCGCCGAGGGCGACGCGGAAGGCGGGCGGGTGCCCAACGCGACCCTCACCTACGGCTCCTACCTGCGGATCCCCGATCTGCTGGACCTCCAACATCCGCTCAGCGACCCGCCGCATCACGACGAACTGCTGTTCATCCTGATCCATCAGGTCTACGAGCTGTGGTTCAAGCAGACGCTGCACGAACTCGACGCCGCGGTCGGGTTCCTCGACCGCGACGACCTGCTGAAGGTCGCCAAAGCGTTCCGCCGGATCCACGCGATCCAGCGCATCTTGGAGAGCCAAGTCGAGGTCCTCGAGACGATGACCCCGCAGGACTTCAACGCCTTCCGCTCCGGGCTCAACCCCGCCAGCGGATTCCAATCGGCGCAATTCCGTGAGATCGAGTTCCGCTGCGGCGTGCGCGCGAACGAAGCCGCGCTGCGGCACCTCGAGCTGACCCCGCCGGAACGCGCCAACCTCGAACGCCGGCTGCGCGAGCCGACCCTCTACGACACGCTCAAAGCGTGCCTGGCGCGCCACGGCTTCGACGTCTCCTCCCACGACGCGCTCGTCGCGACCTTCCGCACCATCTACGAGAACGAGGAGCGGCACTACGCGCTCTACATGCTGCTGGAAGACTTGATCGAATTCGACGAACGCGTCCTGCTGTGGCGCATGCGCCACGTCGCGATGGTGGAACGCATGATCGGCATGAAAACCGGCACGGGCGGTTCGCTCGGCGTGTCGTACCTGCAGACCACGCTGCAGCGGCGCTTCTTCCCGGAACTCTGGGAAGTGCGCACGGTGCTGGGCGGAACGTCCGCGTGATCGCGCAGAGCGCGGCGCGGGCCCGCGAGCGGTTCGCCGGAATCGACGCCAACACGTGGCTCGTGTCGCATTCGATGGGCGCGCCGCCGCTCGCGGCGCGCGACGCGCTCGTGCGCTATCACGAGCGCTGGGCCGACGGCGGTCCGGAAGGCGCGTGGCCCGAGTGGCTCGATCAAGTGCGTGCGATCGGCGACGGCATCGGCGCGATCGTCGGCGCACCCGCCGGAAGCGTCGTCCTCGCGCCGAACGTCAGCCTGCTGCAATCGGCGCTCGCCTCATCGCTCGACCTGCGCCCTTCGAGCGGCTCGGAACGGGATCGCAACGAGATCGTCTACGAGGCGCTGCAGTTTCCGTCGCTCGCGTACGTGTGGACCGCGTGGGAACGGGCCGGCGCGAAGACGGTGCGGGTCGCGACCGACGACGGCCGCACGATCCCGACCGATCGCATCTGCTCCGCGATCACGGAGCGCACGGCGCTGGTCGTGCTCTCGCACGCGTACTATCAGAGCGCGGTGCTGATCGACCTTCCGCCGATCGTCGCGCGAGCGCACGAGGTCGGCGCCTTGGTCGTCCTCGACGCGTACCAGACGACCGGGATCGTGCCCTACGACGTCGTCGCGCTCGATCTGGACATCGTCGTCGGCGGCTCGCACAAGTGGCTGTGCGGCGGTCCCGGCTGCGGCTGGATGTACGTGAAGCCCGCGGTGGCGCAGCGTTTTCGGCCGATGGTGACCGGCTGGTTCGGCCATCGCGATCCGTTCGCGTTCGAACCGCCGCCGGTGGAGTACGCGACCGATCAGCTGCGCTGGGCGACCGGCACGCCCACGATCCCGGGCTATCTGGTGGCCAGGCCCGGGCACGATCTCATCCGCGAGGTCGGCGTCCCGGCGATCCGCGCCCACAATGCGCGCCTGACCAAGCACCTCACCGAGGCGGCACTCGAACGCGGCTGGCAGGTGAATACGCCGCTCGATCCGGCCGAACGCACGGGCTGGGTCGGGATCGACGTGCCGGACGCCGAGCACGTGCAGCACGAACTGCAGCAGCGCCGCATCTTCGTCGACCACCGGCCCGGCTGCGGTCTGCGCGTAAGCGCGCACTTCTACACGACCGACGAGGAAATCGAACGTTTCATAGGCGCGATGGACGCGCTTGTTGGGTAACTCCTACCCATGCACCCGGCCAGCCGACTGATGTTCTTCGCCGGCGCGGCGCTCGCGTTGGCGGCGCCGAGCGCCGCGTTCGCGCAATCCTCGCCTATGCCGGCCGCAACGAACGCGGGGATGACCGGGACGCCGGTGACGCCCCAGCCCGAGAGCTCGACCCACACTCGCGGTTCGCTCCCCGGCTGGCGCAGGATTCCCGGTGACGTGCCGTCCGGTGCGCAGGTCAAAGCGCTGAGGAACGGTTCGCTGACCCGCGCGCAAGTGATCTACGGTTTGACGCATCAAACGCAAGAAGCGAAGCAAGTCGCCAAGTTGAAGACGGTCGACTTCACTCGCCTGCGCGTCTACCGGCTGCCGACGTCGCTCAAGACGATGTTCCACGTCAGCGACGCCGAGTCGGAAGCGCTCGTCGTCGCGCTGCTCGGCGAGGGCGTGAAAGTCGCGCAGACGACGCCGGCGCTCCCCGGCACGAGCGGCAGCCCCGCGCCGATCCAGTATCTGCGCGACGTGCTCGCCGACGTCAACGTCACGAGCGCCCTCGTGAACTCGAACGCGAACGTCGCGCTGCCGCACGTGCTGAGCGGCAACAAGATCTCGATCGATCAGGTCGTCGGCGTCTACATCGGCGGCGGCATCATCACGACGATCACGAAATAACCGGCGGCGACGGCACGGTTCACACGGAGGCGAGCAGCTGCTCCATCTCCGCGTGGATCGTGCCGTTCGAGGCGAGGATCGAGCCGGCGGCGACGTCGAACGCGCCGCCTTCGATCGCGCCGACACGTCCGCCGGCCTCGGCGATCAGCACCGCGCCCGCCGCGACGTCCCACGGCGCGAGGTCGAATTCCCAGAACGCGTCGTACACGCCGGCGGCGACGAACGCCAGATCGAGCGCCGCGCTCCCGTCGCGCCGGACCGCTTGCGCCGCATCCGAGAGTGCGGCGAAGTAGGGGCCGTTGCGCGAGTAGTTTGCGGGATTGAAGCCGGTGCAGATCATCGCGCGGTCGACCCGCTCGATCGCTGAAACGCGGATCGGCTTGCCGTTTCGCGTCGCCCCTCCTCCGCGCCGCGCGGCGAAGAGTTCATCGAGCAGCGGAGCGTACACGGCCCCAGCCTCGAGACGGCCGGCCCGCTCGTACCCGATCGAGACGCAGAACAGCGGATAGCGGTGCGCGTAGTTGGTCGTACCGTCGAGCGGATCGACGATGAAGCGCTCGTCGCCCGTGCCGGCATGGGTGCCGCCCTCCTCGCCGAGGATCGAGGCCGACGGAAACGCGGCGCGGATCCGCTCGACGATCAGCGCCTCGCTCGCGCGGTCGGCGTCGGTGACCAGGTCGTGCGGCCGCTTCTGCTCGATCGAGCGGGGTGCGTCGAGCCGGTCGCGCAGCAGCGCGCCGGCGTCGCGGGCAAGCGCGGAGATGAACGCGAGCGGGTCCACGGGGCCTCTCTTCGGAAGTGGCGAGATTGATGAGAAGAGAGGCTTCCGGGCTGCGCGACCGCGTCCTCGCGGCGATCGAGATCACGGCCCTGGGGATTTGGCTGGGCGCCCTGATTGGATTCGCGTTCATCTTCGCCCCGCTGGCGTTCCGGCTGGTCGCGCCGCTCGACATCGGGCGTTTCGCCGCGCTGACCGCAGGCGCGCTCGCCGCGCTGACGCAATGGGGCTACGCGCTCGGCGGCATCGCCATCCTGGTCGCACTTGCGCGCGCGATCGACGCGGGCGACCGCACCTGGGATATCGCGCGGGCTGCGCTCGTCGCAATCGCGCTCGGCTTCGCCGCGTACGAGCAGCAGGCGATCGTCCCCGCGATGCAGGCGACGTCCGATCTGCGCGGGGCGGAATATCAGGCGCTCCACCAGCGGTCGAGCACGATCTACGGCGGCGCGGTGCTGCTCGCGCTCGCCGCGCTCGTCATGGCGGCGGCGCGCCGCGAGACCTAGCTGACGATCAGCGAGTACACCGCCCACGCGGTGTAATTGCCGGAAGCCTGCGTGTTCGGCACGACGATCTTCAGGTCGACGCAATGTTGCTGCGTCTGTCCAGCCGTCCCCGACCAGGTTCGCTCGCCAGGCGAGCCCGAGTTCGCATATGCGTGAAAGGTCGCCGCGAAATCCGGAACAGCCCACGACAGGTAGCTCACGGTCGGGTAGTTCATCATGGGGAACGTACCCGTCTGCGCGGTGTTGGTCGTATTCAGCGCCCAGTCCGTGAGGAAATGCGATGTCGGATAGTACGTGAAGACCTGGAACACGCACGGCCACGTCGACGTGCCGTATGGGACCTGGAGCGGGAGCGATACAGCGCCGTTCGGGACGATGTGCAAGTAGATGGAGTTCGGATTGGGCTTCGCGTTGAACCGCACCGGAACGGGCGTCGGCTGCGCGGTGACCGCTTGCGCGATCATCAGGCCGCTCGGTGCAACGTCCCACGCGCTGCCGGAGGACGCGAACTGCGACGGGCCGGCGTACGGATCCGCGACCAAACGAGCGAACGCGGGCGCGACCGCGACACTGCGTGCCGGAGGCGCTTCGGCGCGCGGCGCACGACGCATCACGACCGGAGCCGGGCTCGGAATGACATAGATGGGAATGGGCTCATAGAGGTAGGTCTTGGTCGTTTGCACGGCGTCGGCTTGGGAAAATACCGCGAGCGCGGCCAACGTTCCGAGCGCGAGCAGCGGGAGCAGGTTCGTGCGTTTCAATTTCCGACCACCGTGTAGACGATATAGACGTCGAACTGGCTGATCGGGGTCGCGCCCGAGAGCCGTAGCTGATAATCGAAGCCCTGGCTGAGGTTGCCCGACGTCGCGGTACTCCACACGACGGAACCGCCCGACGGAACGCCGCCGGTCCCCGAGTAATCGATGCCGTTCGCGCCATTGAAACCGATCGGCGTACCAGTCGTGCGGTTGAACGACGTTGCCGAGGAATAGGGCGTGTTGCCGGAACTGTTCACGAGCCAGAAGAGCGTCTGCGACAGCGGGAACGTCGCCGGGGTGGGGACCGGGTTGCTGCCGTTGAGATCGGTCGCACCCTCGGCGTACACCACGAAGCCGGCACGGTCGTTGGTCTGGACGTTGATTTGGGCCGCGTATTTGTAGAGGTAGTAGTATCCGACGACGACGTTGCCGAAATCGACCGTGCCCCCGTTGAGAACGGCGGCCGGCCCCGGGACCGCCGCGGAGCCGCTGCCCGTGCCGCCCTGCGGCCCAAAGCCGCTCATGTAGTTTGGGATGACCTGTGCCTTGACGGTCGCGTTGACCTTGTAGTTAAGCTGCGCGGAACCCATCG
>JAQBPL010000250.1 GCA_028287545.1 Vulcanimicrobiota bacterium
CCTGGACATCGGATCGCGAGGAAAAAATCCGGCTAAAGCCGGATCCCACACCCCGAATATGAAAACGAGCTGCGCACGCTGCTCGCCGCGCGCGATTGGGAAGCGCTGCGCGAGTTCACCCGCCGCAACAATCAGATTCCCGACGACATCTACGCGCAGGAGCGGCATTTCTGGGAAGTGCTGATGCACAAATTGACCTGCAACCGGATCGACCTGCTCGGCTTGCACGACGACTCGCGCGGGTGGCTCGAGCGACACGGCTACACGGCCGATCTGGGCGGCGTGTAGCGCGCCGTGCAGGTCCGAGTGCTGGCGTTTGCGCGGCTGCGGGAAATCCTCGGATTCGGCGCGCGCGAGCTCGACCTCCCGGAAGGGGCGACGCTCGATGCGCTGTGGGCGGGCCTCACGCGCGACGCCGCGGAGCTCGCGCCGTTTCGCGCGTCGACGCGCTTCGCCCGTAACGGAGCGCTGGCCGACGGCACGGCCTCCTTGCGCGACGGCGATGAGATCGCGCTGCTCCCGCCGCTCGGCGGCGGCTGAGTGATCGGGCTCTCCGCCGCGCCGCTCGACCCCGACGCGCTGGTGCGTGCGGTGCGCAGCGACGCGCACGGCGCCGTCGTCACCTTTCTCGGCACGACGCGCGAGACGTCGCCCGGCGATCCGCGTCCGGTCGTCGCGCTGGAATACGAAGCCTACGATTCTATGGCGATCGCCGCGATGGAAGAGATCGCCGCGGAGACGCGTGAACGTTTCGGCCCGCTCGGCATCGCCATGGTGCACCGCACGGGACGCGTGAACTTGGGCGAACCGTCCGTCGCCGTCGTCGTCGCCGCCCCGCACCGCGGCCGCGCGTTCGAAGCCTGCCGCTACGCGATCGACGCCCTCAAGTCACGCGTCGCCGTCTGGAAACGCGAAATCTACCGCGACGGCAACGCCGCCTGGATCGCGAACACCCCGTCGTGAACGTTATACTTCACCGCCTCAATGTCACCCTGAGCTCGTCGAAGGGTGAGCTGGCCGTGCTGGAATACGAAGCGCGGCGCGCGCGCGACGTGACGCTCGTTGTCGGCCACGGCTATTCGAGTTCGAAGCAGAATCTCGACGGCTTGTGCGCGTTTCTCGCCAGCCACGGTTTCGCGGTGTACTCGCTCGACTTTCCCGGTCACAAGCTCGGTGCGAGCGGCGGCCGTTTGGGCTCGGTCGACGATCTGGTCGACGCGATGGCCGCGGTCGTCGCCTTCGCGCGCGAGCGCGGCGCGACGAGCGTCTACACGGCCGGTCACAGCATGGGTGCCGCGACGGCGCTGTGCACCGCCGGCCGCGACTCCTCGGTAGCCGGCGCCGTATCGATTGCCACCGGGCACGGCCGCCCGGCCGTGCTCAACACCCTCGCGGCGCGGGGTGTGGTCGATTTGCGTTCGTCGTACGTCGACGGCCTTACCCTGCAGCAGCTCGCCCAGGAGTGGGAACCCCTGCTGGACGACGCGCTGCAGCGGCTGGCCGGGCGCCCGGTGCTCTTCGTCGCCGCCGACCGCGACGGCATGGTCTCGCGCGCTTCCGTCGAGGAACTCTATCGCCGCGCGAGCGAGCCGAAGGCGCTCGTCTCCGTCGCAAGCGACCACACCTTCGCCGGCGACAACAGCCGGGCCGCGGTCCTGCAGTGGCTGACCGCGATGCACCCCCGGCGCGCGGCGGACCCGGTCGAAACCCCGCTCGTCGACGCGCCGCTCTAACGAGCGTGAGCACAGCAGGGAGTTCCGCGACGACGCTCGCCGGACGACGCGATCTCCGGCGCTACAGCCGGCATCTGCTGATCCCCGAAGTGGGGCTGGCTGGCCAGGAGCGCTTATCCGGCGCCCGCGTCCTGGTGGTCGGGGCCGGCGGCTTGGGGTCGCCGGTGCTGGCGTACCTCGCCGCCGCCGGGGTCGGACGCATCCTCGTCATCGACGACGATACCGTCGACGTGACCAACCTGCAGCGCCAGATCTTGTACGACACCGCCGACGTCGGCGAGTCGAAAGCGCTGCGCGCGGCGGAACGCCTGCGCGCGCTCAACCCGCAGATCGCGATCGACCCCCTCGCGACGCGCCTGGACGCCTCGAACGCGCGCGATCTCGTCCGGCTGGTCGACGTCGTGGTCGACGGCAGCGACACGTTCTCGACCCGCTACCTGGTGAACGATGCATGCGTCCTCGAGGGCAAGCCCGACGTGCACGGCGCGATCTTCCGGTTCGACGGGCAGGTCTCGGTCTTCGGTGCACCGGGCGGACCGTGCTATCGCTGTCTCTATCCCGAGGCGCCGCCGGAACACCTCGTCCCGACCTGCTCGGAAGGCGGCGTCCTCGGCGTGCTGGCCGGCATCGTCGGTTCGTTCCAAGCCGCCGAGACGCTCAAGCTGCTGCTGGGGATCGGCTCGCCGCTGATCGGCCGGCTGCTGCTGATCGACGCGCTCGACGCACGCGTGCGCGACGTGCGCATCGAACGCGACCCCGCGTGTCCGCTCTGCGGCGACGCGCCGTCGATCCGCGAAGTCGGCGCAACGCCGGCGCGCGAAGAGCCCGCGCACACAGTCCCCGATCTCGATCTGGACGGGCTCGATGCGGCGCTGGCCGCAGGCGCGATCGTGCTCGACGTGCGCGAACCGCACGAGCGCGCGCTCGGCGAAGTCCCCGGCGCCGTCGCGATTCCCGCGACCGTGCTCGAAGCGCGGATGCACGAACTCGACACGGCGCGCACCTACGTCGTCGCGTGCCGCATCGGCTCCAAATCGCGCTGGGCCGCCGAGCGCCTCAAGGAAGCCGGGTTCGGCAGGGTCTATCACCTGCGTGATGGGCTCCTGGCACTCGCAGCACGCGATGCGTCGTTCGACCTGTTTTAGCAGGCCCTGAGCCTGTTCGCGTTGATCTGATTCTGAAAGGCGGCTCCCACTGATCCAGACGTACCCGACCATTTTCGCAGAAGCGCGTGTCTTCGTGCCGGATGCGTACGAAGACGACCGCGGGTTCTTCAAAGAAACGTGGTCGGATCCGAAGTATGCCGAGGTCGGGCTCGACGTGCGATGGGCCCAGGACTCGTGCTCGTGGTCGACGCGCAACGTCGTCCGCGGCCTGCACTACGACTTTCGCATGGCGAAGCTCGTGCAGTGTTTGAAGGGACGCATCTGGGACGCGATCGTCGATCTGCGGCGCGATTCGCCGACCTACTTGCGCTGGCAAGGCTTTCTGCTGACGGACCGCAACCACAAGCAGCTCTTCGTCCCGCCGGGGTTCGGCCACGGTTTTCTCGCGCTCGACGACGAGGTGGTCGTGCACTACAAGAACAGCGTGCCGTACGATGCCGCCCACGAAGGCGCGGTGTTCTGGCGCAACGCGCGCATCGGCGTGCAGTGGCCGCTCGTCGGGGAGCCGCGGCTTTCGGCCAAGGACGCCGTCGTGCCGGAGGGCTTTCTGCCGTGATTCTCCGGCCGTTCGGACCGACTGGGCGCAACGTGCCGATCATCGGCCAGGGGACGTGGAACACCCCCGTGCGCGGTGGCCCGGCGGAAGAGGCGAAGCGCGCGCTGCGGCGCGGGATCGAGCTCGGCATGGTGCACGTCGACACCGCCGAGATGTACGGCGACGGCGCTTCGGAACGGCTGATCGGCGAGGCGATCCGCGGTCTGCCGCGCGAGCAGCTCTTCCTCGCGAGCAAAGTGCTGCCGTCGAACGCGTCGTTCCAAGGGACGATCCGCGCGTGCGAAGCGTCGCTCGAACGGCTCGGCACGAACTACCTCGACCTCTACATGCTGCACTGGCGCGGCAGCATACCGTTGAGCGAGACGATGCGCGCGCTCGAGCAGCTCGTCGCCGACGGGAAGATTCGAGCGCTAGGCGTCAGCAATTTCGACGTCGACGACCTCGAAGAAGCGCGCACCGTGCTGGAACGCGAACCGCTCGCGTGCAATCAAGTGCTCTACCATCTCGGCGAGCGGACCGTTGAGACGCACGAGCTGCCGTATTGCCGCGAGCACGGCATCGCGGTCACGGCGTACACGCCGTTCGGACGCGGCGACTGGGCGCACCAGCCTGGTGCCAAAGTGCTCGAGACGATCGCGCGCAAACGCGGCGCGACGCCGCGTCAAGTGATCCTCGCCTTCCTCACGCACGATCCCATCGTATTCGCGATCCCGAAGGCGTCGACGGTCGCGCACGTGGAGGAGAACGCCGGCGCCGGCGACCTGCGGCTCGACGACGAAGACCGCGCCGCGATCGACGCCGCATTCCCGGTCCGCCGCCGGCGCGGCGGGTTGCCGACGCTGTAGGCGCGATGGATCCGGCGGGGGCACCCACCAGCGCGGCCGTGAAGCGGATCGCGCGCGCGTGCGGGGCGGCCGCCGTTCGCATCGCGAGCGCCGACGCCGATCCCGACACGCTCGCCCGCCTGCGCGCCGCGCTGGCGCGCGCGGATCTCGCGACGTGGTCGTACGACGATGCGTACGCGCGCGCGGCGAGCGAACCCCGCGCCCTGCTGGCCGGCGCGCGCAGCGTCGTGTGCATCGCGGTTCCGTATGCGACGCCTCCGCCGGCCGAACGCCGCGGCCGCGGCCGGGTCTCGGCCTACGCCTGGTCGTCCGACTACCATCGCGCGATGCGCGCGACGCTCGGCGAGATCGCGCGGGAGATCGACGCGCTCGCCGGCGCTGCGGTGACCTGCGTCGCCTGCGACACCGCGCCGCTGGCGGAACGCGCGTTCGCCGCGCGCGCCGGATTGGGCTGGGTCGGCAAACACACGAGCCTCATCGTGCACGGACTCGGCTCCGCCGTCTTTTTAGGCGAGATCGTCACGACGCTCGCACTCGAGCCGGACGCGCCGCTCGCGACGTCGTGCGGATCGTGCGCGCGTTGCGTCGACGTCTGTCCGACGGGCGCCCTGCGCGGCGACCGCACGATGGACGCGAACCGCTGCATCAGCGACCTCACCCAACGCCGCGACGCGATTCCGCGCGCGCTGCGTGCGCTCGTCGGAACGTGGGTGTGGGGGTGTGATCTCTGTAACGATGCGTGCCCGCCGTCGATCCGCGCCGGCCGGCAAGGCTCCTCCGCGTTCGCACCGGCGGACGACGGCGTTGCGGCTCCCGATCTGCACGAACTTCTGCGCGTGCGCGGCGCGGCATTCCGCCGTCTGCGCGCGACGGCGATGGGCTGGCGCGGGGCGACCGTGCTGCGACGAAATGCTGCGGTGGCGCTGGGAAACGGCCTCGACCGCGCAGACGTCCCGGCCTTGGCGACGGCGCTGTGCGAGGATGGAAGCCCGCTCGTCCGCAGCCACGCGGCGTGGGCGCTTGGCCGCATCGGCTCACCGCAGGCGTACGCCGCGCTGCGGGCCGCGAAAGCGTCCGAGCGTACGGCGGCGGTGCGCGAAGAAGTCGATGCCGCATTGGAACCCGCGGGACCTTCGGCGGCGTTGCACGAGCACACGCTATGAAGAATCGACGTTTCGCTATGCTGGCCGTCCTCACGCTCGCCGCCCTCGCGGCAGCGCCGTCGCGCCCGGTCGCAGCGGCCCCGAGCGACGCAGATCTCTACGCGCGCATGCAGCGCGTGAACAGCGAACTGCAGTCCTATCAAGCCGACGTCACGGTCGCGATCCAGCTGCACACGTTTCCGTTCCTGAGCCCGACGCTCGAAGGCAAGGCGTATTACAAGCGCCCCGACAAGACTGCAGTCCAATTTCAGACGGTCCCTGCACTTGCGGGCCAGCTGAAAAAGGTCGTTGGCCAGATGGAACCGCCGTCCGATTGGCCCAAGCTGTACGACGTCACGCCGACCGGCGATGACGGTACCATTGCGACGTTCAAGCTGGTGCGGAAGAAGAACGGCCGCATCGACCACGTCGACGTGAAGGTCGAGGACAAGACCGCGACCGTCATCGAGATGACGTACTTCTACAAGGACGACGGCGGCACGATCCGGTTCAACAACACCTACGACCAGATCGGCGGCAACTTCGTGGTAAAACAGCAGACCGGCAAGGTCGACGTCCCGCACTACAACGCCGACATCAACTCGTCGTTCGCGAACTACAAGATCAACGTCCCGGTCGACGACAAGGTCTTCACCGAAAGTTAGGCCAAGCGCGGCCAAACCGCCGCCGGGCCCGCCAACCGGAACCTTCGGTCATCCCGGGGAATCAGTGGAATGGTGATGGACCGAGCGCAGCACGATCGAGAAGCGACCGAAGTCCCGGTTGCGAGGTCGGCCAGGGGGCCCCACGCGAAGCGTGGGGGGCGCGGAGCCTAGGGCGCAGCGCCGTGCAATCAATCGACTTAATCGAGGCTGGGGCGGTTCCGCTCGTCGACGCTTTCAGGCGGCCGATCACGTACCTGCGCGTCTCGGTGACCGACCGCTGCAACCTGCGCTGCGTCTACTGCATGCCGGAAGCCGGCCTGCCGTGGATCCCCAACCCCGACATCCTCACATACGAGGAGATCGCCGAGATCGTGCGCGCGGCGGCGAGCATCGGCGTGCGCAGCATCCGTCTCACCGGCGGTGAGCCGCTGATCCGCCGCCACCTGGACCGGCTGGTCGCGATGCTGGCCGCGATCCCGGGGATCGACGACATCGCCCTTTCGACCAACGGGCTGCTGCTCGCCGAGCAGGCGGTCGCACTGCGCGACGCCGGCCTCCGCCGCGTCAACATCTCGCTCGACACGCTCGAAGAGGATCGCTTCACCGCGATCGCGCGCCGGCCCGGACTCGGCCGCGTCCTCGCCGGAATCGATGCGGCGCTCGCTGCGGGTCTGGGACCGGTCAAGCTCAACTGCGTGCTGATGCGCGGCACCAACGACGACGAACTCGAACGTTTCGGCGAGCTGACGCGCGAGCGCGCAGTGCACATCCGCTTCATCGAGGTGATGCCCGTCACCGACAACGTCGATCTCCAGCGCGACACGTGGATCTCCTCCGACGAAGTGCTCGAGCGTCTCGGCGCGCTCGGCGATCTTCATCCCGTTCCGAACCCGCACGGCAACGGGCCGGCGCGCACGTTCGCCTACGACGGCGCGCCCGGCACAGTGGGCGTCATCTCGCCGCTCGCCCACGATTATTGCGAACGCTGCAACCGCGTGCGGCTCTCCGCCGACGGGCGTCTGAAACTCTGCCTCTTCGGCGATCACCTCATCGACCTGCGCACGCCGCTGCGCGCCGGCGGCGGCGAAGCGGCGATCGTCGCGCTGCTGCGCGCCGCGATGCACGTCAAGCCGGAACGCCATCACCTCACGCTCGGCGAAACGTCGAGCGCGATGCGCGCCTTCTCCGAAATCGGCGGCTGAGCGCTAGCCGCAGGCTGCTAGTCGACCGACTTCCGGAAAAACGCCAGCATGCGGCCCGCATCGGGCATGATCCGGAACTCTTCGAAGCCCCACGACTTCGCCTGCGCGATGCCCCGGTTGTCGTGAAGCTGCAGCAGAAACGTCAGCGTCTTGATGCCGCGCTTGCGGGCGATGTTCTGCACGTCGGTGATCAGCTGGGTGGCGACGCCGTGCGGAGCGTCGGGGCGCGTCTTGAGCGCCTCGACCATCGCGACGTCGATGCCGTTGGCGGCTTCGCGGTCCGCGTAACCGGTGGGGAAGCTGAACACGAGCTGCACGGTTCCCAGCAGTCCGGAGACGTCCTCGGCGACGAGGATGAGGCGTCGTCCCGCCTGCTGCTCCGTCAACCATTTCTGAACCCGCGGCCCCCACGCCTCACCGGCAGCCGGCGCAGCGCCGACGACGCCGTCCGCCACGAGCCGCTCGGCGTCGCGTGGAAGCGCGTAACGTATGAAGACGCGACTCACGCCGCTCGTCTACGGAGAGAGGAGAACGTTCTCCCCTCGGTGAGGTGATGGGGATGACGTCGATACTCCACGGACGGTTCGCATCCCTGACCGCCGCCACGCTCCTCCTCGCGCTCGTTGCGGCGGGTTGCTCGAAGGACGGCGATCAGTCGGCCCAGACGACGGCGCAGTCGGTCGCGTCGCCGGCGGTCGCCGCAGGCGACGCCGCGCGCGGCAAGCAGCTCTTCGCGAGCGCCAAGTGCACGAGTTGTCACGGAGCGAACGGTATCGAGGGCGGCGTCGGCCCGTCGCTCAAGGGCGAGAAGGCGCGGAAAGATTACGTGCAGACGATCGCGCAGATCCGCGATCCGCAGCCGCCCATGCCCAAGCTGTATCCGGACCCGCTCAACGACAAAGACGTCCGAGACATCGCCGCGTACGTCCAGACCTTGTAGCGTCGCCCATGCCGAGGACACCCACGGTGCCGTAGTGAACGCGCCCGGCGTGGCCCGGGCGGTGTTCGCTTTCACGAGGGATCTGCGCCTCGGCGACCATGCCGGGCTCGCCGCGGCGGCGCGGCACGGTGACGTCGTGCCCGTGCTCGTCATCGACTCCGTTTGCGCCGGCCGGTTGCGCCGTTCGCCGCGCCGCGCGGCGTTCTACTGTGCGGCGGTGCGTTCGCTCGACGCATCGCTGCGCGCGCACGGCAGCGCGCTGATCGTTCGGCGCGGCAACGCCGGTCAAGCGCTGCGCGCGCTGGCTCGCGCGGTCGGCGCCGGCGTCGTCGGCTGGAGCTGCGGCTACGACACCAAGAGCATTCGCCGTGACCGCTCGCTGCAGTCGACGCTGGAAGAAGCCGGCTTGCGAGCGCTTCCCGTCCACGATGCGCCGGCCGTCGCCCCCGAGGATTCGGCGGCCGACCATCGCGGCGACGGCTATCGCGCGCTGGTCCCCTACCACACCCGCTGGCGCTCGCTGCTGCCGCCGCCCGACGCCGGGACGGCGACCTTCGCCGCGGTTGAAATCGCCAGCGAGCCGCTTCCGCTGCCGGAGGAATTCGGCGGGACGGCCGGCTCGGAGCCGCCGGCCGGCGAGGAACGTGCCCGTTCCGCGCTGACGGCGTTTCTGGCCGGCCCCGCGCTGAGCTACGGCGCGGCCCGCAACGTCCCGGCGCTCGGGGAGACTTCGCGGCTCTCGGCCGATCTGTCGTTCGGAACGATCGGGGCGCGCGAGGTCGTCCGAGCCGCCTGCGAGCGCGCAGCGGACCCGTTTCTGCTGGTCGAGGAACGCGCCTCGCTCAAGCTCTACCTGCGGGCGCTCGCGCAGCGCGACTTCTTCCTTCAGCTCGCCTGGTACAACGAGTCGCTGGCGGAGGAGCCGCTCCAGCCGAAGATGCGCGGCTTCGCGTTCGCGCGCACCCACCCGCAGATCGATGCGTGGCGCGAAGGCCGGACCGGGTTCCCGCTCGTCGACGCGGGGATCCGCGAACTGCACGCGACCGGCTGGATGCATCCGCGGGTCCGCTCGATCGCGGCCTCGTTTCTGTGCTTCGATCTGGGGGTCGACTGGCGGGTCGGCCGCGACGAGTGGGATCGCTATCTGATCGAGGACGATCCGGCACTCGCGGCCGGAAACTGGCAATGGGTCGCCGGCGTCGGCGCCGATCTGGCCGCCTATCCGCGCATCTACAACCCGGCCAAGCAGGCCCGCCGCTTCGATCCGTCCGCGCAGTACATCCGCCGCTGGATCCCCGAGCTCGCCGGCGTCCCCGACGTCGCGATTCTCGATCCCGTTGCCGGCCGGGAAGAACGGCAAATTCAGCTGCCGCTCTTCGTCGATCGCGGTTACCCGGCCCAGGTACTCGACCACGAGGCTGCGGCGCGCGCCTTTCTGCAGCGCTACGCGCGCGAGGTGCGCGCCCCGGCGTGAGCCGAACCCGGGAAGGATGAGCGACCAGCCTGCCCGCGCAAGCCACGATTCCGGCGTCCCCGAGAACCTGCTGCGGTTCATGACGAGCGGCTGGGCGCTGTCCCCGGCGACGGCGGCCGCTCCGATCGAGGGAAGCGCGGCCTTCGCAGCGCGGCGCGCGGCCCTCTCGCGCGCGTTTCCGGGCGAGACCCTCATCGTGCCGACCGGCCACGAAAAGACGCGCGCGAACGACACGGTGTATCGGTTCCGCCCCGGCACCGCCTTCTATTATCTGACCGGCAACGTCGAGCCCGACAACGTCCTCGTGCTCGTACCGAGCGCCGGCGGCCACGACGCCGTGCTCTATTGCGAGCCGAACCCCGGCAAGACCGACGCGACGTTCTTCACCGACCGCATGAAGGGCGAGCTGTGGGTCGGACCGCGCCTCGGGCTCGAGCAGACGGCGCAGCGATACGGGATGAAAACGAAGCCGCTCGCCGCGTTCCCGGACGACCTCAAAGAGTTCGCGCGCGGGCCTCATCGCGCGCTGCGCGGCGTCGACCCGCAGCTCGACGCCGCAATCTCAGCCGACGCCGAGCGCGACGCGGCGTTCGCGGCCGCGCTCTCGGAGATGCGGCTGATCAAGGACGAGCACGAGGTGGAGGAACTGCGCGGCGCGATCGCCGCAACGCACCGCGGGTTCGACGACGTCGTGCGCGCGCTCCCCGGCGCCGCGACGGAACGGGTGATCGAAGGCGTGTTCAACCTGCGCGCGCGGGTCGACGGCCACGACGTCGGCTACAACACGATCGCGGCGAGCGGGCCGAACGCGTGCACGCTCCACTGGACGCGCAACGACCGCACGATCGGCGAGAACGAACTGGTGCTCATCGACGCGGGCGTCGAGGCGGAATCGCTCTACACCGCCGACATCACGCGCACGCTGCCGGTCAGCGGAACCTTCAGCGCCGACCAGCGCACGATCTACGAGCTGGTGCTGGCCGCGCAGGACGCGGCGTTCGCGAAGTGCGCTCCGGGCAACGATTTCCTCGCCCCGAACGCGGCGGCGATGGAGGTGCTGGCGCGCGGTCTCGAACGGCTCGGCGTGATCCCTTCGGCCGTCGAAGCGCTCGAGGACCAGAACCAGTTCTACAAGCGCTACTCGCTGCACAACGTCAGCCACATGCTCGGCCTCGACGTGCACGACTGCGCGCAAGCGCGTGCCGAGACGTACCGCTTCGGCGCGCTCGCACCCGGCATGGTGCTCACGGTCGAACCCGGCCTCTACTTCCAGCCCGACGACCTCACCGTCCCCGCCCGCTACCGCGGCATCGGCATCCGCATCGAAGACGACGTCCTCATCACGCCAACCGGAGTCGACATTCTCTCGGGCGCGATACCGCGAACGGTTGACGACGTCGAAGCCTGGGTGCAGTCAGCCCGCGCGCCAGCACGTTAGCGCCTCTGTCATTCCGAGCCTGTCGAGGAACCCACGTTTCGGCGCGAGCGAAGCCGAGCGCCGAGCCGTGACCGCGCACGTCGCGGGGTCACGCTCGACTTCGCTCGCGTAACGACGAGGGTCGCTCGACAAGCTCGCGATGACAGGGCTAGACTTGCGGCGTCAGCCGCGAGTCAACCCAGTCCGACACGATCGGCACGTTCACGTCATCCCCTTGGAAGACTTTGAAGGCGTAGACGACGCTCGCGACGATCCAGACCGGGGCGAGGAACGGGATGAGCGGCCAGGCTCCGAAGCCGATCAACGGGAGCGACGCGATCGCGCCGAGGAGCGCGCTGAAGCCGTACATCCCCAGGTTGAATCCGAGCGCTTGCCAAGCCTGACGGCGCACGAAGATCGAGCCCTTGGAATCGAGCAGCGCGATCAGCGCGAGCGGCCCGAACGGATAGCTCAGCGCGACGAGCGCTCGCGTCTCGGTGCGGACGGAGAGCGCGCTCGAGGTCATCACGGTCACCTTCGGCGGCGGCCCTTGACGCGGGGGCGGTTGGGGCGGTGGGGGAGCGGAGTACGACGGTCCGACGCCCCCGTTGATCATGTTGCTCTGTCGGGCCGCGTCGATGCGGGCCGCGAGGACGCAGCTGGGGCAGACGCCGCTCTCGTTGCGGCACGTCGCGCAAACCGGCTTACGGCAGCCGGTGCAGACGGATACGGATGGGACGGCATGGTGAAAGAAACAATCCACGGCTGAGATGACCACCTCACGGAAGTGACTCTGCCGAAGGTACTGATCAGAGACGGCGAAGGTTTCGTGGTGAATCCGACGCTCCGCCGGCTGCTCCGCGAGGGACGACCGTACTTCCCGCGGCTCATTGCCGGCACGGTCCTGGGCGTGCTCGCCGGCGTCGCTCCCCTGACGATCATCAAGGTCACCGGCCTCCTGCAGTCCGACGTCCTCATTCGCCAGCCTCACTGGGACGTGCTGGCGCTGATCATCGCGCTGATCATCGGCTCCCAGATCGTCGGCAACCTGGCGTCGTACGGACAGGCCTACATCACGGCGTTCGCGGGCCAGCAGATGGTCGCGCAATTCCGGGCGCGGATGTTCGACCGCATCGCGCGGATGCCGCTGCGCGAGTTCGATCGCTGGCGTGCGGGCGAGTTCCAATCGCGGATGAGCAACGATCTCGGTTTGATGACCGACGCGCTGTCGATCTCGCTGCCGCAGTTCATCCAAACCGTCGTCACGTTCATCGGCTCGCTCGTGTGGATGATCACCCTGGACTGGCTGCTCGCCGTCGTCCTGTTCGTCGCCGCGCCGATCGTCGCGTGGGTCGTGAACAAATTCAACCGGCTGATCGTCGGCGGGACGAAGCGCGCCCAGGAACGGATCGCCGACCACTCCTCCAACCTCGAGGACGTTCTGGCAAAAGAACGC
>JAQBPL010000286.1 GCA_028287545.1 Vulcanimicrobiota bacterium
GCCAGCCCCAAGCGCACGCCGCAGGCGGACGACCCCGAACGGTCGCAAGCGGCGTCTCACCCCGTGCGGTAGCGCCGCGCCTGCCCAGAGGTCTGCTAGATTGCCTGGGCGTCGTCGATGCGTTGGACGGGGAGGCAGTCCGCGTAGAACGACGGCGAGAGCGCGGAGAGGTTCGCGTCGGCCGACCGATTGCGGTCTTCGGCGGCAAGCGCGATCATGACGTCGACGACCGCGGCGTCCCACTGCGTGCCGCGTCCTTCGCTCAGCACGGCGATCGCTTCACCGTAGGAGAACGCGTCGCGGTACGGCCGGTCGCTCACCATCGCGTGGAACGAATCGGCGACCGCGACGACGCGCGCCTCGAGCGAGATTTCGTCGCCGCGCAATCCGTACGGATAGCCGCGACCGTCGAAGCGCTCGTGGTGCGCGGCGACGATCGGCGCGTACTGCGCGAGCGTCGGAATCTGCGAGAGGATCTCCGCGCCCGACTCGGCGTGACGCTTCATGATCTCCCACTCGGCGGTCTCGAGGGCGCCGTTCTTGAAGAGGATAGCGTCCGGGACACGGATTTTGCCGATGTCGTGCAAGATGCCGGCGCGTACGATGCGCTCGGTCGTCGCCGCCGTCAGACCGGCGCGGCCCGCTATGCGGCGGCCCCATTCGCCTGTGGCCTGGGAGTGGCTGCACGTGGCGTCGTCGCGCGCTTTGAGCATCGCGAGCAGACTCTGGATGGCTTCTTGGCCGGACGCGTCGCGGCCCTCGATGGCGGCGATTTCGTCGGACGGCATGGTCCGGGAGCGGGCTTTGACGATCTCGAGGAACACGACGATCGTGCCCAGATCTCCGTTAAAAGCGTGTGCCAGCTCCTCGGCGATCTCGCAGGCGGTGTCGATCATCGCCAGGATCACCGGAAGGGCGTGTCCGTGGCGCACCATCCGCGACCAGTGGACAATCGGGTCGGGTGAGCCTTCGCCGACAGACTTCGCGAGCGTGTGCACGAGCGTGCGCACGATGAGCCCAGAGACGACGAACCCGTAGCGGCGGTTCAGGCGCAGGACGACATCGTTCGCAACCTCGACACGTCGGTCGTCGAGGGTTTCCGCGAGTTGTGCGCGCGTCGAGTGCGACGCGTCGTGCGCGATATCGTCGATCATGTCTGCAGCCGGCGTTTTCAGTTATCCGGCGTATACGGTGCGCAGCGTGTCACGACAACCCGTATGTGCGCCGGCCAGCACTTCGCGTTCCATCTGCGCCACTCGACGAATGACGTCGTGGAGCTTACCGTGCGGAAGGTCGTCGAGTTCGTCTACGACGGATTGGCCGGCGGCGGCGAACACATCGTCGACATCGTCGCACCATTCCGAAATTTTCGCGGCGAAGTCGCGCAAAGGCCGCAGATCGGCGCTGTTGAGTGCGGTCCGCATCAGTTTCGTCGCCGAGCGAACGAGATTCATGTTGTCGGAATTCGGGACCATCGACGTGCACGTCTCGACGAAGAGCTGCGTCTTATCGATCGACCGGCTATCCGCTGCGAGTTGATACATGGCGCGGCGCGGACTCAGGCGCAGCCAGGCGGGTTGGTCGGGGCGACGGCGGAATGGGCGACGGCGAAAACGGCAGTCATGAAGCACTCCTAAAGGGGGCTCGGTGGAAGTGCGCCGAGCATAGCACACCCCCCGGAGGCGGCGTATGAGGCGTACACCCCATACGCGACGCGAACCCTTGCGGCGCAAGGGTTCGCCCTTCAAGAAACGTCTCAGGCGTGGATGCCGAGATCGCGAGCGCGCCGCACCGCTTCGGCACGGTTCCCGACTTCGAGCTTCGAGTAAATGCTGCCGACTTGTTTCTCGACGGTCTTTTTCGACTTTCCAAGCGAAGAAGCGATGGTCGCGAGGGTCAGGCCCTCTGGTAGGGCTTTCAAGATCTCGAGCTCGGCATCGGTCAGTCCGTACCGCGGGCGTACCAAGCTGGCCGACGCACACGCCTGATTGATGAATCGCGCGTAGCCTCTCATCAAGGCGGGGGTCCGCTCCTCGTCCATGCCGTGGGGGGAAATCATCGACGCGAAGCGCTGCTCGGGATCGACCGTTCTGGAGAGTGCGCGCCGCCCGCGCGTCGTGTCCCCGACGATGATGCAGACCGCCGCGGCCAGAATGCGCGCGATCCGCCGCCGGCGCGCGTCGAACAGAGGCTCGTTGCCGGATCGCTCGCTCGTTTGACTGATCGCGCGCCGGGCGAAACTACGGGCGAGATCGAGCTGCCACGTTGTCAGGGCGACAACGGCCAAGAGCGCGTCACAGAGCGAGCGCTCGGGGAGCGAGAGCTGGTCGGATTGCCGCAGCGACGTGAGCGACGCGCGCGCGACCTCGAAGTGGCCGGCCCAGCCATGCGACAACGCTTCGGAGACGACGTAGTTGAAGCGCGTGAGGTAATATTGCTCGTTGAGCGGATTGCCGAACAGGCGTCCCCGAATCGAGCCGAACCGGCGCGAGTCGCCGGCCTCCGCGGCGGTCTCGAGCTGCGAGAGCAGCCCGAGATTCTCGAGCGAAGCGTCGCCCGCCAGGTGGGCGCTCATCGTCATGCGCCGGGCGTAAAACCGCGTCACGTCGGGATCGGAGAGCCAGTCGTGCGCGATCACGTACAAGATCGAGTACGAC
>JAQBPL010000291.1 GCA_028287545.1 Vulcanimicrobiota bacterium
GCGTCGCGCGCGAGCGCGGCGAGGCGGCGGCGCAGCGGGTCGCCGACCTCCAGCGCAGCCATCGCGAGATCGCCTCGCAGCTCGCCGGCGCGGAATCGCGGCTGCACACGATCGAGGAGCTCGAAGCCGCGCTGGAAGGCCATGCGCACGGCACGCGCGCGGTCGTCGAGGCGTCGCAGCGCGGGCACTTGCGCGGCCTGCACGGCGTTGTGTCGAACCTGATCTCGACCGACGAGCAGTATGCGCGCGCACTCGACGTCGCGTTCGGTGCCGGCCTCTCGAACATCATCGCGGAGTCGTCGGAAGACGCCGAGGCCGCGGTCGCGTATTTGCGCGAGCGCGAGCTCGGCCGCGCCACGTTCTTGCCGCTCGACACGCTGGCGCAGCGCGAAGGGCGCGAACTGGGCGGCATGCGCGGCCGGCCGGGTGTGATCGGCTACGCGCACACGCTGGTCCGCGCCGAACCGCGCTTTCGCGGAATCGTCGCCTTTCTGGTCGGGCGCGTGCTCGTCGTCGACGAACTCCGCACCGGGATCCGGCTTACGCGCAACGAGGGCTTCCGCGATTCGATCGTCACGCTCGAGGGCGATCAGATCATGGGCGGCGGCGCCATCACCGGCGGCCGCTTCCGCAAAGAGCGTTCGATCCTGGCGCGGCGCGCGCAAGCCGATCGCCTGCGCGAAGCGATTCCGGAGCTGCGCGCGCGGCTCGAGTCGACCGAACGCGAGGGGCTCGCCGCGAAGGCCGAGCTCGATGCCGCCAGCGCCGAACGCGACGAAGCGACCAAGCTTGCCAACGACGCGGAGGTCGCGCTGCGCGACGTGCGCACGCAGCTGCAGGGCTTGGCCGTCGACATCGAGCGGCTCGACGCGGCAGCCGCGACGTCGGCCGCGCGCAGCGCGGCGCTCGCCGCGGCGCGTGACGACGCCGGTTCGCGCCTGCACGCGCTCGAGCGCGTCGCCGACGATCACGTCGACCTCACCGAACAGCGCGCGACGCTGGAGACCGTGCTCGCCTCGGCGCGCGAGCAGATCGCCGCCGTCGAGGCCGCGCAGGCCGAGGCCGCCGCCGCCGCGAGTTCGCTGCGCGAGCAGATCGCCGGGCTCTCCGCCGAACGCGAGGGCGCGCTCACGCGCCTGGGCCTGCTCGACGCCGACGCCGAGCGGGCCGGCGCGGCGCGCGAGACGATGCTGCGCGAACTGGAGACGCTGCGCGGACGGGTCGTCGAATTGGACGCCGCGATGACCGGCGCGCGCGAACGGGTCGCGGTCGCCGACGCCGCGGTGGAGGGCTCACGCCGCAGCCGCGAAGCGACGGCCGACGAGGCGAACCAGCGCGAAGCCGACGAGCGCGTCGCGCAAGCGGAGGACCGCGAGGCGAGCGGCGCCGGTGAATTCGGCCGCCGCCGGCTGGCGGAGATCGACGCCGAACTCGGGATGCTGCAGCAGAACTTCGCGCAGAATCCGGCGACCGACGAGGAGCAGCAGGACGTTTTGACGCGCTATGCCGGCGAGTCGAGCGAGGTCGTCGAAGAACTGCCGCGCCTGCGCGAAGAACTGATCCGTCTGCAGGCCAACGTCAACCTCAACGCCGAGTCGGATCGCGACGAGCTGACCGAGCGCGAACGCTTCCTGCGCGAGCAGATGGACGATCTGCATCGCGCGCGCGAAACACTGCTGGCGACGATCGCGGAGATCGAGACGTCGTGCCAAGTGCAGTTCAACGCGACCTTCGACGCGGTGAAGAGCAAGTTCGGCGAAGTGTTCGGCCAGCTGTTCCCGGGCGGCCACGCCGAGATGTGGCAGACCAACCCCGACAATCTCAGCGAGACCGGGATCGAGATATCGGTCCAGCCGCCGGGTAAGAAGATGACGGCGCTCGCGGCCCTCTCGGGCGGTGAACGCGCGATGACGGCGTCGGCGCTGATCTTCGCGCTGATCGCGGTGAAGCCGTCGCCGTTCTATCTGCTCGACGAGGTCGACGCGGCGCTCGACGACGCCAACGTCGAGCGGCTCTCGGTCAAGATCCGCGAAGTCTCCGATACCTCGCAGATGCTGGTCGTCACGCACAACAAGAAGACGATGGAATTGGCGCAGCGCATGTACGGCGTGACGATGCAGGAGCCGGGCGTCAGCTCGATCATCAGCGCGGTGCTCGACGAGCTTCCTGCCGTAACCGAGAGCGAAGCGATACGTGAACCCGCCCTCACCTGATGCTGCGCTGATCTCGGTCTACGACCGCACCGGCGTCGTCCCGCTCGCGCGGGCGCTCGCCGAGCGCGGCGTGCCGCTCTACGCCACCGGCGGCACGCGCGCGCACCTCGCCGAAGCGGGGATCGAGGCGCACGACGTCGGCGAGCTCACCGGCTATCCGTCGCTCTTCGACGGCCGGGTGAAGACGCTGCACCCCAACGTCTTCGGCGGCATTCTCAAGGACCGCTCGAACCCGGTCCATCTCGAAGAGGCGCGCGCGCATCACATCCCGACGATCTCCACCGTCGTCGCGAACCTGTATCCGTTCGAGTCGACCGTCGCGCAAGAAGGCGCGACGCTGCAGGAGGCGATCGAGCAGATCGACATCGGCGGCGTCGCGCTGCTGCGCGCGTCGGCCAAGAACTTCGACCACGTCACGGTGCTCAGCGATCCCGCGCAGTACGACACGTTCGTCGCCGCGCTCGATCGCGGCGGTCTCGACCACGCGACGCGGCGCCGGTACGCCACGATCGCCTTCGAGCGCACGGCCGAATATGACAGCGCGATCGCGCGCTATCTGGAGTCGGGGCTCGTCGCCAACGAGCTGCCGGGATCGCTCGCGCTCACCATCCCGATCGAGCAGCCGCTGCGCTACGGCGAGAATCCGCAGGACCGCGCGGCGTTCTATCTCGCGCGCGAGGCGCAGCTTCCCGAGCAGCTCGGCG
>JAQBPL010000301.1 GCA_028287545.1 Vulcanimicrobiota bacterium
CGTACAATTCGCGCACGCCGCAGAACGGCGCCACCGCGACCCCGGTGTCGATCGCCGTGCGCGCGACGAGCCATCCGGCGAGCGTCGCGCCGATCGAGATGCCCAGCGCGACGACCCGCTCGCCGCAGAGGGCGGCGATCGCCACCGCATCCAGCGCCGCCATCTCCAGGTCGGCCGCACGCAGGTTCGCGAGCGCGTCCGTCATCCGGTCGCGATAGCCGTGGTATGGCATGCGCGGCACGATCACCGCGTGCCCGCGCGCCGCCAGCTGCTCGCCGAGGGCGTCGTATTGGAGCGGCGCGTTCGTGAGGCCGTGCAGCAGCAGGACGGCGAGCGGCGCGACCTCGTCGCGTACCCACGAACGCGTGCCGCAGTGCGGCTCGACCAGCGGGTCGTCCCGTTCGGCCTGCGCGATCGCGGCGAGACGCGCGCGCGCTTGCGCGATGCGATCCGGCACGGCGTTCGTTCTACGCGCGCGGAACGCCGCGCAGCACGATCCGCTCGAGCCACCGCAGCGGGCGCGTGTTCCAGGGATCCCGCCGGACCAGCGGATCGACCAGGATCACTTCCAGGCCGGCGAGTTTCGCGCCGAGCACGTCGGTGAAGAGCTGATCGCCGATCACGACGGCTTCGTCCGCCCGCAGTTCGAGAATGTTCAGCGCGCGCCGAAACCCGCGCGGCAGCGGCTTGCGCGCGCGCGGAATGCACGGCACGCCGAGACTCTTCGCGATTTCCGACGCCCACGGCGTTCCGTTGTTGGTGAGGACGGCGACGCGCACGCCGGCGTCCTTCGCCCGAGAGACCCAGAGCGCATCCTCGGCCAGCGGGACCAACTGGTGCCAACCGACGAGCGTGTTGTCGAGGTCGACGATCGCGCCGCGGATGCCGCGGGCGCGCAGGTGCACCGGATCGATCTCGGTGATCCGCGTCGCATACGCCTGCGGGCGAAAGAAGCGAAGCATCTCAGCGCCGATCCATCAGCGGATCGCCGCGACCCGCGGTGCGGGGACCAGAACCGTGACGCCGCCGTGAGCGATGCTGAATTCGGCCGGCAGGCGCGTGACGTACTCGCCGTCGGCGAAGACGCGGTGCTTTCCGCGGTGCAGCGAGCGCACCGTGAACCGTGTGCCGCGCAGGGTCGCAACGTCGGGCGAGTGCTGGAAGCGGCGCAGCACGACCGAGCCGATCACCCGCAGCGCGCTCCACCAGCCGTGCACGTCGATCGCGAAGAGCCACAGCTTACCGTCCCCGAGGCTGCCTTCCGGATTCTCGACGACCCCGCCAAAGCGGTAGCTGTTGGCGACGGTCAACTGCACTGTGCGCACGTCCTTCGTCGTGCCATCCTCGAGGCGGATCGCCAGATGCAGCGGACGCACCCAGCGCAGCGCGCGCAGCGTCGTCACCGGGATCGCGAACATGCCGAACGCACGCTTTACGTCGCTCGTCTGCAGCCGGGCAACCTGCGTCGAGAGTCCGATCGACGCCTCGTTGAGGTAATACACGCCGTTGACGCATCCGACGTCGATCGCCACCGGCACGCCGTCGTCGAGCAGCGCCGCGACCTCGGCGGGATCGTTCGGAACGCCGAGCGTGCGGGCGAGTTCGTTGAACGTGCCGAGCGGCAGGATCGCCAGCGGCAGCTTCGTCTCGACCAGACCGCGGAGCGCCCTCAGCAGCGTTCCGTCACCGCCCCCGACGACGACTGCGTCCACGTCATCGCGGTGCGCGCGGATCGCGGCGGAGAGCGCTTGCGAAGAACCGTCGAGCGACACCTCGACGATGGTGTGGCCCCGCTCGCGCAGCGCAGCGGCAGCGCGGCCGTACGCCTCCACGCCGGTTCGGGCACGCGGGTTCACGGCCAACAAAACGCGCTTGCCCATGCCAGACCGTCTGTACCCACCCAGCGCCGGGGGCAACCTCCGGCACCGGTGAACGGTACCGCATGGCACGGAATCTTTCGATCGTCTGGGTCGACGCGTTCACCACCACGCCGCTGGCCGGAAACGCATGCGCGGTCGTTCTCGACGCGCGCGGCCTCGACGATTCGTTGATGCAGGCGATTGCGCGCGAGACGAACCTCTCCGAGACGAGCTTCGTCTTTCCCGGCGACGCCGACTCCGACGTCGTCGTGCACTACTGGACGCCGATCGGCGAGATCCCCCTCGCCGGTCACCCGACGATCGCGACGACGCACGCGCTGTGCGAGACGGGCGCCGTCGCAGCGGACCGCGACGTGCTGCGCGTCAAGATGCCGGCCGCGGTCGTTCCGGTGACGATTCGCCGCGGTACGCCGACGGTCTACGCGATGTCGCAGCCGCCGCCGAGCTTTCACGGGACCCTCTCGCGGGCCGAAGCGGCGGCGGCGCTCGGGTTGGAGGAGCGCGACATCGCCGCCGGCACGACGCCGCAAACGGTCAGCACCGGGACGAAGCAGCTGATGATCGCACTCGCTTCGCGCGACGCGCTCGACCGCTGCGTCCCCGACCGGCGCGCCCTCTTCGGGCACCCGCAGCGCGACTGGTTCTCGGTGCACGTCTTCGCACCGGGCGACGGCGGCGACGCGCTGATCGCGCGGCATTTCGCCGATTTTGGCGACGTGATCGAAGACCCGTTCACGGGGTCCGCGACGGGCGGCATGGCGGGATACTGCGCGCGCTACGGTCTCGTGCGCGAGCGGGCATACACCGTCTCGCAAGGCGTCCACGTCCACCGGCCCGGACGCGCACAGGTCGAGGTCGGCGGCGATCCGCCGAACGCCATCGGCCGCATCACCGTCGCAGGCCCCGCCGTGACGGTGATGCACGCGACGATGACGTTCTGAGCGTTTTCGCGCTACGCGATTCGGCCGTCGGCGATGACGTACGACCGCTGCATGAACGGCGGCAGATCTTCGTCGTGATGCGAGATGACGATCAGCGTCGTGCCGTCGGCGACGAGGTGCGCCAAGAGCTCGCCCAGCGCGGCGCGGAATTGCGCGTCGAGGCCGGCCCAGACTTCGTCGAGGATCAGTAGGTCCGGCCGGTGGACGAGGCCGCGAGCAATGAGGACTTTGCGGCGTTCGCCGAACGAGAGCGTCAAGAAACGGCGGCCGGCGAGATGAACCAAGTCGAGCCGGCGCATCACTTCCGCGACGGTCCGCCGCTCGGCCGCGTCGGGCTCGTGCATGACGCCGATGCTCGAGACGAAGCCGGATGCGATCACGCGTTCGACGATCGGGTTGACGTCGTAGGCGATCTGCAGCGCGTCGGAGACGTGCGCGATGCGGCGCTTCAGCTCCCACACGTCGAAGGGCCCGCGACTGCCGAAGCGCGTGACGTGCGCGCCGAACGACGCCGGGATCGTGCCGGCGACAAGTCCGGCGAACGTGCTCTTCCCCGCACCGTTCGCGCCGCGGATGACGGTGTGCTCGCCGCGGCGGATCTCCCAATCGATCTGCCGCAGGACCGCGGTCTCGCCGCGATACACGTCCGCGCCGCGAATGGCGACGAGTACGTCGTCGCGCGTGCCGGGCGCGACGGCGCGCCCGGCGGCTGCGCCCGGCCGCGAACGGCGCCGCACCGGCGGCAAACCGACGCCGGTCGCCTCGATCCTTCCGTGCGCGATGAGCGCGTGTGCGGTGATGCCGGCCGGCAGCTCGTCGGCGCGATGCGACGCGCAGATCACCTGCGTGTCGTGCGCGACGGCGTCGAGGAAATCGAACAGCTCGGCGCGCGAGCGATGGTCCAAACCGTTCGCGCACTCGTCGAGCACGAGTACGCGCGGATCGCGCACGAGCGCTCGCGCGATCAGCAGCATGCGCAGCTGGCCGAACGAGAGCGCGTTGATCGGGCGGTCGGCGAGGTCGTGCAGAGCGAACCGCGCGACGACAGCGTCGACGTGGGCGAGCTCCTGCGGGCTCAGCGGGCCGGGCAGGTAGATCGTGTCGTGGAGCCCGCTCGCGATGAGGGTTCGCCCAGGGACGTTCAGGTCGAGCCGGGTGTAGCGTTCCTGCAGCTCGGGTGAGACGTACCCGATGCGCGGCGCGGCCGCGCCGACCGCTTGCGGCACGCCGTCGAGCGCGTAGCTGCGCACGCCCCCGTCGTGATCGATCCAAAGGTCGCCGCGGATGACCCGCAGCAGCGTGCTCTTGCCTGACCCGTTCGGCCCGACGATCGCCCACTGTTCTCCCGCCTCGAGGCGCCACGACACGTCGCGCAGCAGATGGCTGCCGCCGAGATGGACGTTGATGCGTTCGAGGGCGATGAGCGGCAGTCGTGCGGGCGAGGCGGTGCGATCCATGCTGTGGACAGAAGACGTTCCGCGTGAAGACGCTGCTGGTCCCCTATCATCATGCAGA
>JAQBPL010000306.1 GCA_028287545.1 Vulcanimicrobiota bacterium
ACGCGATGCCGCCGCTCGATCATCGCGATCCGTCGATCCTGGCCGCGTTCATTCAGGAATCCCGCACGACGGTGCAGTTGATCTGTGACGGCTACCACGTCTCGCCGCCGATGGTCGACCTGCTCTATCGCACGATGCGCGACCGGCTGGTGCTGACCACCGACAACATGCCCCCGGCGGGCAGCGGCTACCGCATCGAAGGCGGCGTCGTGCGCTCGGAAGACGGCACGATCGCCGGCAGCGCGCTGCTGATGGATCAGGCCGTGCGCAACCTGATGTTCTACGCCGTCATCCCCTTCGTGTTCGCCGTCGTCTCGGCGACGCGCAGCCCGGCACGGCTGCTGAACCTCGATCGCGAGCTCGGCACGATCGAAGCGGGCAAGCGCGCCGACCTTTCGGTCTGGAGCGACGACTACGCGGTCCTCTCGACGATCGTCGGCGGGCTCCCGGTCTTCGGCGGCGCGCACTTGTACCGGCCCTCGCGCACCGCTAGCGCCTAGCGAACCGCGTCCGGCGCGGTGCACGTCCTCTCGATCGTGCTCGCCGCCGCGACGCTGCTGGCGATGCTCGTTCGGCCGTTCCGGCGCAATCCAGCCTGGTGGGCGGCGGGCGGCGCGGTGCTGCTGGCGGCGACCGGTGCGCTCTCCGTGCCGGCGGCGCTCGGCGCGATGCGGCGCGGCGTCGACGTCTATCTCTTTTTGATCGGGATGATGGCGCTGGCGGAATTCGCGCGCGCGCACGGCGTCTTCGCCTGGCTCGCCGCGCGTGCCGTGCGCGCCGCGGCCGGCTCGCGCTCGCGTCTGCTGCTTCTCGTGTACGGCACCGGCGTCGCGACGACGGCGTTTCTCTCGAACGACGCGACGATCGTCGTGCTCACCCCGGCCGTGCTCGAGGCGCTCGCCCTGACGGACGCCGATCCGGTGCCGTACGCCATCGCCTGCGCGCTGGTCGCCAATGCAGCCAGCCTGACGCTGCCGATCGCGAACCCCTCGAACCTGGTCTTCTTCGCGGGCCGGATGCCGACGCTCTCGCACTGGTTCGGCTCGTTCGGCTGGGCCTCGATTGCCGCCGTCGTCCTCACCTTCGCGGCGCTGGCCCTCGTGTTCCGGCGGGAGGTCGCCGCACCGCTCGTTCGCCGCGAGGCTGCGGCGCCGGTCCCGCCGCCGCGGGTCCTCGGCGTCGTCACGCTCGCCGTGGCGGTGGCGGCGCTGGTCGTCACCTCGTCGCTGGGCGGGCCGCTCGGCTTGGTCACCTGCGGCCTGGGAGCCGTCGCGACGCTCCTGACCGCCGGCGTCGACCGCGGCGCGGCCGCAGCGATCGTACGCGGAATCGCCTGGCCGATCGTGGCGCTGACGGCGGGGCTGTTCGTCGTGGTGGACGCGCTCGATCTCGCGGGAGCCGCAGCGCTGCCGCGCGAGACGTTCGCCTGGGCGGCGCATCTGAGCGGACCGCTGGGGCAGGTCGGGGTGGCCGCCGCAACGGCGTTCGCCTCGAACGTCGCCAACAATCTCCCGGTCGGCCTCGACGTCGGCAAGTACGTCGCCGCCGCCCATCCGCCGGAAGCGCTCGGCTCGGCGGCGCTGGTCGGGGTGAACGTCGGGCCGAACTTCTCGCTCGGCGGGTCGCTCGCGACGCTGCTCTGGATCGGGATCGTGCACCGCGCCGGGGTCCCGATGACGCCCCTGCGTTTCGCGAAGATCGGCTTGCTCGTCACGCCGGCCGCCCTGATCGGGGCGGCACTTCTCGCTCGTTGATGTGGGCGGCAGGAACCGCACGACCGCGGGCGCAGAGCGACCTATGATCTCGCTCGGAGTCTCCGTCACCGATCGCGACGGCGTGCGGCACGTCGTCCTCGACCGGGCCGACAAGAAGAACGCACTGACGGTCGCGATGTACGCAACGCTCGCCGATGCGATCGTCTCCGCGTCGAAGGACGACGTGGGTGCGGTGCTGATCTCGGCTCGCGGAAGCGCGTTCACGGCAGGCAACGACCTGCGCGATTTTCTCGACCAGCCGCCGCACGGCGAGGACGCGCCGGTCTTCCATTTCCTGGAGGGCCTGATGCGCACCGACGTGCCGATCGTCGCGGCGGTGCGCGGTGCGGCGGTCGGCATCGGCACGACGATGCTGCTCCACTGCGACGTCGTCTACGCCGCGCCGAACGCCAACTTCCGAGTCCCGTTCGTCGACCTCGGGCTCGTCCCCGAAGCGGCGAGCAGCGTGCTGCTGCCGCGCCGCATCGGACGCGCGCGCACCGGCGCCGCGATCTTCCTGGGCGAGCCGATCGACGCGCAAACGGCGCTGACCGCGGGGCTGATCAGCGCGATCGTCGCCGACGAGGAGCTCGACGCGAAGGCCGAAACGGCGGCGCGCGCGATCGCCGCGAAGCCGCGCGAAGCCGTGCGCGAGACGAAGCGTCTGATGAACCACGACCGCGAGGCGAACCTCGAGGCGATGCGGCGCGAAGGCGTTGCCTTCCGCGAGCGGCTCGCCTCCGACGAAGCGCGCGCCGCGATGGCGTCGTTCTTCCACCGCGCCACGCGCCCGGCGTGATAAACGCGACGAAGCCGACCCTCTTCGAGCGGTCGGTGAACGTGATCGCACGCTGGGTCGCGTGGCTCGTCCTCGGGTATTTCGTGTACTCGGTCGTCGCGGTCGTGATCGCGCTAACGGTGTGGCACAAACACCTTCTCTTCGGCGACGTCGTACGGCTGGTCGGCTACAACCTCTTCGCCTCGGTCGTCGCCTCGGGAGTCGTCATCAGCATGATCGTTGGGCCGTATGCCTACGTCGTGTGGGGTAAACCAAGTCTGCGCTTTTGGGGCGAGACGCTGCCGTGGCCGACCGGCCTACGGCGCGGCGCCGCCGCCGGCCTCGTGGTCGGGATCGTGCTCGGCTTGATGTGGCACTAGTCCCCTCTCGCTCGCAAGAAGAACGCGCATGAACCTCGCCGGCAAAACGCTCTTTATCACTGGTGCTAGCCGCGGCATTGGCCTCGCGATCGCGCTGCGCGCCGCGCGCGACGGCGCGAACGTGGCGGTCGTCGCGAAGACGGTCGAGCCGCATCCGAAGCTGCCGGGGACGATTCACACGGCTGCGGCGGAGATCGAGGCGGCCGGCGGCCACGCGCTCGCGGTGCAGTGCGACGTGCGCGACGAGGCGCAGATCGCCGCCGCGGTGGACGCGACGGTGAGGCGCTTCGGCGGGATCGACGTCGTCGTCAACAACGCGAGCGCCATCCGGCTCGGCGGCACGGCGCAGGTCGACGCCAAAGGATTCGATCTCATGCTCGGGATTGGACCGCGCGCGACGTACCTCGTGACGCGTGCGGCGCTTCCGCACCTCGAACGCGCCGCGAACGCACACGTCCTCACGCTCTCGCCGCCGATCCGGCTGCAGTCGAAATGGGTGGGCGCCGCGCCGGCCTACACCTTCAAGAAGTACGGGATGACGCTGCTCACGCTCGGCTTCGCGGCCGAGTTTCGCGAACGCGGGATCGCGGCGAACGCGCTGTGGCCGAAGACGGTGATCGCAACCGCGGCCGTGCAGAACCTGCTCGGCGGCGACGCGGTCATCAAGGCGTCGCGCAAGCCCGCCATCGTCGCCGATGCGGCCTACGCGATTCTCGTGCGCGACGCGCGCGAGTGCACCGGGAACACGTTTATCGACGAGGACGTGCTGCGCGAGGACGGCGTCACCGACCTCGCCGGCTATGCGACGTCGCCCGGAACACCGCTCGGCGAGGACATCTTCCTCGACTGATATTGCCGGCGGGCCCATCTGCGCCGTCCACGACCGTGACCAGGCCGGCGCTCGGCGGGGCCAAAACGCCGATAAAAAATCTATTCGCGAGCGAATCGTCTTCCGACGCCCGATGGTTCTGGTGCTTTGTGAACGGATGGACGCTTGCCGGAACGACTTTTGTCGCCTGCGCGGTCGAGGCGGTCGAAGCGATGACGATCGTGCTCGCCGTCGGCGTCGCGCGCTCCTGGCCGATCTCGTTGCGCGGAGCCGCCTACGCCGTGGGGGTCCTCGCGCTCATCGTCGCGGTCTTCGGCCCCGCGCTGCACCTCATTCCCATCGATCAGCTCAAGCTCGTCGTCGGGATCGTCCTGACCTTGTTCGGTCTCTCGTGGCTGCGCAAAGCCGTCTTGCGCTACGCCGGCCGGAAAGCGCTGCGCGACGAGGAGGCGGCGTTCGCGCGCCAGGTCGAGGCGCTGCGCGCGGCCGACGACGTGCAGGCCGATCGTATCGCCTTCATCACGTCGTTCAAGGCCGTGCTCATTGAAGGTCTGGAAGTCGCCATCATCGTCGTCACGTTCGGCGCCGCCTCGACCGTCGCACTCGGGTGGTCGGCGGCCGGTGCCCTCGCCGCGATCGTCCTCGTCGTCGCCGCCGGCCTCGCGCTGCGAGCTCCCGCATCGCGCGTTCCCGAGAACACGATGAAGTTCGTCGTCGGGATCATGCTGACGTCGTTCGGCACGTTCTGGACCGGCGAAGGTCTCGGCATCGCCTGGTG
>JAQBPL010000309.1 GCA_028287545.1 Vulcanimicrobiota bacterium
CACAACCGCCACAGTGTACTAGAGCCCGTCAACCACGTCAAGCGCGTCCCTATTCGGCCGCGCCACCTACCACTGGGCCTGGCGTTGCGACTCGTGCCGCGGAGCCGTTCCTATTAGCCGAGGCGCACCGTCAGGATCGCCACATCGTCGGCGGTGCGGGTCGCGCCGATGACCGCGGCGCGGATCCCGGCGGCGTCCAGCCGGCCCTCGGCGGCGGCCCGCGCCGCGATCAGCAACCGGCCCTCGTCTTCTTCAATAGTGCGGTGGGATTCGATCAAGCCATCCGTATAGAAGACGATTAGTTCGCCGGCGGCCAATTCGTGCTCGACCGTCTCATAAAGCACGCCCGGATCGACGCCGAGCGGGATGCCGCCCGGCGCCATGAAACACGTCGCCGCCGCGGACGCCACGATCGGCGGCGGGTGTCCGGCGAGCGCGACCCGCAGCCGTCCGGTCGCCAGGTCGAGGACGGCGACCACTGCGGTGGCGACCGCAGGCTCCAGCAGCCACACGACCTGGTCGGCGCGGGTGAGAATCGCGGCGGGGTCGCGGTCGCCGACGGCGGCGGCGACGATCGCCTGACGGATCTTCGCCATCGAGACCGCGGCCTCCAAGCCGTGGCCCATGACGTCGCCGACCGAGATGAGGATCGTCCGCTCGTCGAGGGCCAGCACGTCGTACCAATCGCCCCCAACCCGCGCGTGCTCGTCGGCGGTGAAATACGCCCCGTCTAGGCGCAGCCCGGCGATCGCGGGCAGAGGCCGTGGTACGAACGCCGCTTGGAACGCTTCGACGATCCGGCGCTGCTGCTCGAGGCGTTCGAGCTGCCGGTCGATCGGCGTCGAGGTTCCAAACCAGCCCGCGATCCGCTGCCCCGGGCCGCGGAACGGCGTACCACGAGCGAGGAACCAATGATAGTCGCCGCCCGCGGCGCGCAGCCGGTATTCGACTTCGTAGGGCGCGCCCGCCTCGAGCGCCGCGCGCCAGGCGGTGGTCGCCGCCGGCCCGTCGTCGGGGTGGACGTTGTCGACCAGCCACCACGTCGCCAGCGCCTCGGGGCCGATCCCGAAATACTCCAGAAACCGCCCGTTCGCATAGACGATCGCCCCGTTTTCGCGGGTCGACCACACCAACTGCGGGATCATCTCGGCGAGCGCGCGGAACGACATCTCGTCCTCGGCACGCGGGCGCTCGAGCTCGGTGGCCATCAGCAGTCTTTCCGCGGCACGCCGAAGGATGCCCCTGGTCCGTCGGTCCCATCTCCCGCGGTGAGTCGGGAGCCGGACGACGAAGTGACCTGGATGCCGATCGATATCGCCGTCGCGCTGGACGCCGTCGTCGCCGCCGTCTCCGACGACGAGCCCCGCGTGCTCGTGCGTTCGCCCGGCGAGCACTTGCCCGCGGACGCGCTGCCCGCCGGGACATTCGACCCGGACGCCGACACGACGCTGGACGCCGGCCTGCGGCGCTGGGTGACCGAGCAGGCGCAGCTGGATCTCGGGCACGTCGAGCAACTTTACACGTTCGGCGACCGTGGGCGAGACGCGCGCCGCCGCGTGCTGTCGGTCGCGTATCTCGCCTTCGTCCGCGAAAGCACGCCCCGGGCGCCGCGCGTCCGGTGGCATCCGTGGTACCGCTACTTTCCCTGGGAAGACTGGCGCGACGGTCGGCCCGCCGTCGTCGCGGATGCGATCCTGCCCGCCGTCGAGGAGTGGGTCCGGGCGGCGCCGGATCCCGAGGCGCGCCGCGGTCGCCAGCGCCGCGCGAGGCGTGCGGTCGGCACCCATGCGGAGCCGTGGAATGAGGAGCTCGTCCTCGACCGCTACGAGCTCTTCTGGGAGATCGGATTGGTCGCCGAGTCGCGCGCGCCCGGTCCGCTGCTGCTCGGCGAGCGGATGGCGTTCGACCACCGCCGCATCTTGGCGACGGCCCTGGGCCGGGTTCGCGGTGCGCTGCGCTACCGGCCCCTGGTGTTCGAGCTGCTGCCCCCCGATTTCACCCTCCCGGAGCTGCAGCAGACCGTCGAGGCACTCGCCGGGCGGCGGCTGCACGCTCCGAACTTTCGGCGCCTCGTCGAGGACGCCGGCCTGGTCGAGCCCACCGGCGCCGCCCGGCAGACCGCGGGACGGCCGGCCAAGCTCCTTCGCTACCGTCCGGACGCGATCGCGGAGCGGCCGGACGCGGGGATCGCATTTCGCTGAACAGGGAGCGGATTTTCTGAATCGGAAACCCCAGGCTTTTTCTCATAGTTAGAAAAAGTGCTGACGCCGCACCAACCGCGAGCGCGGCCCGACCGAGGTCCCGATGATCGAAACCCTCCCCTTCACCGCCGAGATCGCCGAGCGCACCCGTCCGATCTACGAACGCGCCAAAGCGGTGATCCCGGCCGCCGAGTGGCCGCTCTACGCGCCGTACGTCGACGCGATCAATCGCCTCAAGCGCGAACGCAACGCGGTGATCCTGGCGCACAACTACCAGACGCCGGAGATCTTCCACGGCGTCGCCGACATCGTCGGCGACTCGCTCCAGCTGGCCCGCGAGGCGCAGCGCGCCGACGCCGACGTCATCCTGGTGAGCGGAGTCCATTTCATGGGCGAAACCGCGAAGATCCTCAACCCGAGCCGCACCGTGATCGTCCCCGACGCGCGCGCCGGCTGTTCGCTCGCCGAATCGATCACGGCGGCCGACGTGCGCGCGCTGCGCGTCAAGCATCCCGGCGTTCCGATCGTCACCTACGTCAACACCAGCGCCGACGTAAAGGCCGAGTCCGACGTCTGCTGCACGTCTTCGAACGCGGTGAAGGTCGTCGAGTCGCTCGGCGTCCCGCGCGTCATCATGATCCCCGACGAGTTCCTCGCGCACTACGTCGCCTCGCAGACCCCGGTCGAGATCATCTCCTGGCAGGGCCACTGCGAAGTGCACGAACGCTTCCGCGCCATCGACGTCGAGCGGCTGCGCGAGGGCGAAGACGGGCTGCTCGTCATCGCGCATCCGGAGTGCCCGCCCGACGTGATCGCGGCGGCCGACTTCGCGGGCTCAACTGCGGCGATGATCGACTTCGTGCGCGACCGTGCGCCGCAGCGCGTCGTGCTCCTCACCGAGTGCTCGATGAGCGACAACGTCGCGGCGCAGTTTCCCAACGTCGCGTTCGTGCGGCCGTGCAACCTCTGCCCGCACATGAAGCGCAACACGCTGCCGAAGATCCTGCGCGCGCTCGAGACCCTGCAAGACGAGATCCTCGTGGAAGAGAGCGTGCGCGTGCGCGCGCTCGCGGCGGTCGAGCGGATGATGGCGATCGCATGAAGACGGGCGTGCTCGTCATCGGAGCCGGCGTCGCCGGTCTGGCCGCCGCGCTCGCGATCGACGACCGGCCGGTCGCGATCGCGAGCGAAGCTCCGCTCGGGCGCGACCTCGCGTCGGCGTGGGCGCAAGGCGGGATCGCCGCAGCGCTGGGCCGCGACGACTCGCCGGCGCAGCATGCGGCCGACACGCGCGCCGCCGGTGCGGGGATCGCCGACGACGCCGCGGTCGACGTGCTCGCGGCCGAAGCGCCGCTGGCGATCGCGACGCTCGTCGCACTCGGCGTGCCGTTCGCGCGCGACGGCGACGGCGCGCTCGCGCTCGGCTTGGAAGGCGCGCACGCGCACCGTCGCGTCGCGCACGTCGCGGACGCGACCGGCGCCGCGATCACCCGCGCGCTGCTCGATGTGGTGCGTGCTCGTCCGAACGTCACGCTGCTCGAAGGCGTCCGCGCGCAGCGCCTGCTGACGGGTCCCGACGGTGCGGTCCGCGGCGCGGTCCTGGTCGCGCCCGCCGGGGACCTCGTCGTCGTGACGGCCGACGCGGTCGTGCTCGCAACCGGCGGCTTCGGCGGCTTGTACGCGCGCACGACGACGCCGCTCGGCTCGCGCGGCGCCGGGATCGCGATGGCGGGCCGCGCCGGTGCCGCCCTCGCCGACCTCGAGTTCGTCCAGTTTCATCCGACCGCGCTGCGCGTCCCCTCCGACCCGCTGCCGCTGGTGAGCGAAGCGGTGCGCGGCGAAGGCGCGGCGCTGGTCGACGCAGCCGGTACGCGCATCATGACGGGAATCGACCCGCGCGCCGACCTCGCTCCGCGCGACGTCGTCGCGCGCACCGTCGCTGCCGCCGAACGCAGCGGCCGCAGCGTTTTCCTCGATGCGCGCAGCGCGATCGGCGCGCGCTTCGCGGAGCGATTTCCGGGAATCTTCGCGGTCGCGATGCAAGCCGGAATCGATCCGCGCACCGCGCCGATCCCCATCACGCCGGCCGCGCATTACACGATCGGCGGCGTCGCGACCGACCTCGACGGACGCACCTCGCTGCCCGGCTTGTGGGCCTGCGGCGAGGCGGCCGCGACGGGCCTGCACGGCGCCAACCGGCTCGCCTCGAACTCGCTCGTCGAAGGGCTCGTCTTCGGCGCACGCGCCGGACGGGCGGTCGCGGCGTCGCCGCGGCGCGACCGCGCGCGCGGCGTCGGCGTCGTCCCCGCACCGGTCCCCGTGCGCGGCGACGACCGCGCGGTGCTGCAGCAAGTGCGCGTGGCGATGAGCGCCGGCCTCGGCGTGCTGCGCGACGC
>JAQBPL010000357.1 GCA_028287545.1 Vulcanimicrobiota bacterium
CGTCTCGCGATCCGTTATCAGCACAATCGGGTATTGCGGAAGCCGGCCTTCGTCGAGACAGCACTGCACGTCGCGGACGTACTTCTCTCCCCAGGCGATGAACAGGATCGCTCGGCTTCTCATCTGAAGCCAATTTTCGGGGGAGGCTTCGGTCGAGCCTACCGGCGAACAGCCGCCAATCGGCCACGCTCCGGCGGGTACGGAAGGAAAATCTTGAGCCCAACGCTCAGCGTGGTCATCGCCGCGTATAATATGGAGCGCGAACTGCCGCGCACGGTCCGCTCGTTGTCGCCGATGATGCAGCGCGGCGTAGACCGCGCGGCGTACGAGCTCATCGTCGTCGACAACGGCTCCGCACGGCCGATCGATCTCACCGGCCATGCCGGCACGGTGGACCTGCGCGTGTTGCGGGTCGATCCCGCGCAGGCGTCTGCGTCCCCGGTCGCTGCGCTCAACCTCGCGGCGGCCGGCGCGCGCGGCGACCTGCTCGGCATGATGATCGACGGCGCGCGTCTCGCATCGCCAGGTCTGCTCGCGGCGGCGTCTGAAGCGGCCCGCATCGCTCCGCGCGCGGTCATTCTCTCGCTCGGATTTCACCTCGGCCCGAAGGTGCAGATGGAGAGCGTGCACGAGGGTTACGATCAGATGGTCGAAGACCGTTTGCTCGAGCAATCCGGATGGCTCGCGGACGGATATCGTCTCTTCGACGTCTCGGTGTTTGCGGGCTCGTCGCTGAACGGGTGGTTTGGGCCGTTGAACGAGAGCAACGCGATCTTCATGCGCCGCGCGCTGTGGGAAGAGTTGGGCGGCTTCGACCCGGCGTTTCGCTGCGCGGGCGGCGGTTTAGCGAACCTCGATCTGCTCGTGCGCGCCGTGACGTTGCCGGACGTGGTCGTGGTGACGCTGCTCGGCGAGGGGACGTTCCATCAGGTGCACGGCGGCGTCGCCACCAACGCGCGCGAGAACGTGACGCACCTCTTCGCGGCCGAGTACGAGCGCCTGCGCGGGCGCCCGTTCGCGACGCCGGAGTACGACTCGCGCTACTACGGCACCCTCACTCGTCGGTCAGAGCGCGTACGCTGAAGCACAGCGACTAGGCCAGGTCGTGGACGGTGACCGGTTCGGCTTTGCCGCGGATCTTGGCGATGAGGCGGTCGGCTTTGGGTTTGGTCGCGAGCCGCGAGAACGTGTTGTCGTCGATGTAGGTGTGGCCGGAGGGAGCCGCGCCTTGGAGGCGGCTGGCGAGGTTGGCGGCGTCGCCGATCACGGTGTAGTCCATGCGTTTGGGGCTGCCGATGTGGCCGGCTACGACGTCGCCGGTGGCGATGCCGATCGAGACGCGCAGCGGTCCCTCGTCGCCGGTGATCGTCGAGGCGGCCTGGTGGAGCGCGGTCGCTACCGCGATCGCGCGCGCGGCGTCGTCGTCGCGCACGCGCGGCGGCCCGAAGACCGCCATCAAACCGTCACCGTAGAATTTGTCGAGCAGGCCGTCGTGTTCGAACACGATCGCGACCGCCGCGCTGAAGAACGCGTTGAGGATTTCGACGACCCGTTCGGCATCGAGGCGGTCGGCGAGTTCGGTGAAACCTTCGATGTCGGCGAAGAGGATCGTCGCGGTCGCACGCGCGCCGCCCAGCGCGACGCCGCCCGGCGCGCGCATCAGTTGCTCGACGACGTGCGGCGCGAGATAGCGGGCGAACGCATCGCGAATCTGCTGGCGCTGCTCGACGTCGGCGGCGTGCAGGCGTTCGAGCTGGCGGCGGACGGTGAGATCGGTGACGGCGATCGCCCAGCCGTCCTCCGAGGTGCCGTCGGGAAGGTCGACCGGCGCGATGCGCACTTCGAGCACGAGCGCCCCGCGCGTCGGATGCGTCGATTCGATTTCCGCGGGCGCCGCGTTGTAGTTGCCCTCGCGCAGCAGCGCGGTGATTCCGGGGATCAGCGCCTCGAGCGCGCGCGCGGGCCGGCCGAGCATCGCGGCGCGGTCGACGACGAACGTCTGCGCGGCCGCGTCGTTGAAGCTCGCGATCGTGCCGCGGCTGTCGACGGTGATCACGCCGCTCGCGATCGAGCCCAGGACGCGCGCCTGCAATTGCTCGAGGCGACTGATCTCCACCACTTGCGCGCGCAGCGCGTCGAAGAGGCGCGCGTTTTCGATGGCGAGTGCGGCCTGGTTGGCGAACGCGCTGAGCAAATCCGGATCGGCCGGCGAGAACAACCCCGGCGCAATCCGCGAATCGAGGTACACGACGCCGATGGTGCGCGCCTTGATCGCCAGCGGAACGCACAGGATCGAGCGCAGCCGCAGCGAGCGGACGGAGACGTTGACGTTGAAGCGCGGGTCCGCTTGCGCGTCGGTCGTGACGATCGGCTCGCCGGTCTCGAAGACGCGCCCGACGATCGTCTGCGAGGGGCGCATCTCGGCGCCTTCTACCGTCGCGCGATCGATGCCGTACGTCGTGGTGAGTTCGAGCCGGCCCTCGTCGTTGGCGATCATCAAGAAGCCGCGTTCGGCGTTCATCACCTCGACGGCCGTGTCGAGCACGCGGCGCAGGACGACGTCGAGCTCCAGTGAGGAGTTGACGGTCTCGGCAACGCGGCCCAGCGTGCGGAGTTTGAGCAGTTCCCGGTCGGCGTTGGTCGCCGACGCGGCGAGGCGGCTCTGGAGGGAGGCCCGCTCGAGCGCGGCGGTCTCGTAGGCGCGCTCCGCGGCGTTGACCGCCGCGATGAGCCCTGCATCGCCCTGGGCCACCGCGCATTGGCGCAGCGCCGCGAACGCCTCCGTCCCGGTCTCGTACGCTTTCACCGCAGCGGCCCCCGCTGCGTTCGCTCCCTGCGGCGGAACAGCACGCGAGGCTGATTCCTCACTTCACGGTCACGTTCCGCTCATACCCGCGCGGCACGCTAGGTTCATGACCGTCGATCCAACCGTTCCGACTGCCGCCGCGTCGCTCGCGGCGCGCGACCGCATCGAACGCCTCGCCCCAGAGGCCGCGCACGACGAGCGCGGCTCGGCGCGCCTCGCGCAAGCCGCGCTCTTCGAGGAGGCGCTGCTGAACGCGCTGCGCGCTCGCTTCGCCGAGCTTCGCACCGTCGCGCGCTGAATGCTCACATCGCGGCAACCTGACGGACATTCCGCTCGCTCACGATCGGCCCATGGCTGAATTCGATCTGCTTGCGGTCGCCGCGGACGGGATGGGCGTGCAACGCGCGATGCTCGACGTCGCCGCGCGCAACGTCGCCGCCGCCCAGGCCTCGACGCCGGATCATCCGTATCCGCGGCTCGTCGCGCGCTTCGCCGCTGCGGCGAGTGCCGATCCGCTGGAGCGCGCGTTCGATCCCGACGGCAGCGATCAGGGCGACGAAGGGACGCGCCTGACCGGGATGACGGCCGGCGGCGACGCCGCCGACGCGCTGACCGAGATGATCGCGGTGCTCGACGCGCAGCGGGCGTACGAAGCGAACGCCAGTGTGTTCGACGTCGGAAAGCGGCTCGCGGAGCGGACGCTCGACGTCGGGCGGCTCTGATGCGGGTCGACCTGCTCGTTCCCGACGTTGCGGTTCCGCGACCGGCACCGGCGCCGGCAGCGGGCGGCGATGCCGGCGCGTTCGGGCGGCTGCTCGATGCGGCCGGCAGCGTGCTCGACGGCGCCGAACGCGCCGAGTCTGCCTTCGTCGCGCACCGCGGCGGTCTGCAGGAGATGGTCGTGGAACGTGCGCGCGCCGACATCGCGCTGCAGGTCGCCGCGACGGCGGCGCAGCGCGCGGCGCAGGGACTCTCGACGCTGCTCGGGATGCAGATTTAATCCATGGAGGCGGCGCCGGTCGTGCAGCGCTTGCGCGCGCTGTCCCCGCGCGCGCGGCTTGCGGCGCTGCTCGCGCTCGTCGCGATCCTGGCCGCCGGCGCGCTTGCGGCGATGGTCGCGCGCGACGCGCGGGTCGCGCTCTTCGCGACGCCGCTGCGTCCCGATCAGCTCGCCGAAGTGGAGCAGCGTCTCGCGGCATGGAGCGTGCCGCACGCGACGACGAACGACAACGTGCGGGTCGATCCTGGGAAGCGCAGCGGGCTGCTGCTGCGGCTCGCGCTCGCCGGCGTCCCGCACGCGCATCTGGCTGGCAGCGACGAGGCGCTCGCGCACGTCGGCGCGCTCACGCCGCAGAGCGTCCTCGAAGCGCAGACGCGCGAGGCGCTCGCGGCCGACCTCGCGCTCGGTTTGCGCGGTCTCGACGGCGTCGCCGACGCGCGCGTCATCATCGCGCCTTCGAGCGCGGGCGTGTATGCCGACGAAACGCGCCGCGATGCCAGCGCCGGCGTTCGCGTCACGCTCGCTGCGGGCGCACGCTTGTCCCCGCGCACCGTCGCCGGAATCAAAGGCTTCGTCGCGAGCGGCGTGCCCGGGCTGGACGCGCAGCGCGTAACGGTCGTCGACGATCGCGGGATCGCGCTCGATGCGGACGGCAGCGGCGGCGACGACGCGGCGGACGTGCAGGCGGCTCTGCAGAGCGCGCTCGACGCGGCCTTCGGTGCGGGCGCGACGATCGTGCGCGTGCACCGCGAGCCGCTGGGCGAGCAGCGCGACGTGCGCGACGTGCGCCGCTCGGCGCTGCCAGGAGCGATCGGGCGCGCGTCGAGTGACGAGCGGTACGCCTCGAACGCGAAGAAGTATTCGAAGACGACCGGCACGGAAGACCGCGGCAGCGATACCCGTGAGGAACATCGCGTTGCAAGCGCCGGTGCGACGGCGCGGCTCACCGTCGCGGTGTTCGTCGACGCGGCGCGCGGGCTCGATCTTGCGAAATTGCGCGCGCTCGCCGAGGCGGCGGCGGGGATTCGCGCGGAACGCGGTGACGTCGTGCGCGTCGAGGCGGTCGCCTTCGGCGACGGCGCGCGGCGCGCGCCGGCGAGCGCCGCACCGGGCTGGTGGCTCGCGCTGGCCGGCGTTCTGCCGCAGGCGTTCGCGGCGATCGGCGTCGTGCTCGCTGTCGCCTTCGGCGTGAAGCCGCTCGCCGCGTTGACGACCCGCGCGCTGGAGGGAGCCGCCGCGCGGCGCGCGGCGCGCGACGTCGTTGGCATACCGCCGGCTCGCGTGCACGGCGCGCTGGCGGGAGAACCGCCGCACGTCGCGGCCGCGATCATCTCGGCCCTGCCGACGGCGACCGCCGCCGCGGTGCTCGAATTGTATCCGCCCGACGAGCGCGCCGCGATCGTGCGGCGGCTCGCGCGCGCCAACGCGACGCTGCTTCCGCCGCCCGAGGAGCTGCTGCGTGCGCGCACCTGAGTTCGTCTCACTGGCCGACTTGTTATTGCCGAGTTCGCCCGAAGGAGCGTCGCCCGCGCAAGAGCCCGAACCGGAACCGGTCGCGACGGAGGGCGCGGAAGATTCACCGCCCGACGTCGCCTCGGCGCTGCGCGCGGCGCGCCTCTTCCGCGCGCAACTCGCGGACGCGCTCGCCGATGCCTTCGGGACGCTGCTCTGCGACTTGGCCGCCGACGTGCTCGCACGCGAACTCCGCCTGGCGCCGTGCGATCTCGAAGCGCTGCTGCAGCGCGTCGCCGAGCGCGCGCCGATCGTGCGCGTCCGGGTCGCGCCCGCCGACGCGGCGCGCATCGCCGGCTTCCTCGTCGAGGCCGACGACGATCTCGATCCCGGCGACGCGATCGTGGAGCTCGCGGGCGGCGCGATCGACGCGCGGCTCGGCGTGCGCCTTGCCACGGTGCTCGAGGCGTTCGCGTGACGGGTCGCGCCGCGGGTCGCGTCGTCGCCGTCAGTGCGCACGCGATCGAAGCGGAGCTGCCGTTCGCGCGCGTCGGCTGCGGCGTTCGCATTCGTGCGCGCGGAGGCGCGGTCGCCGGACGCGTCGCCGCGCTGCGCGGCGCGCGGGCGGTCGTGACGCCATTCGGCGCCGTCGACGGCATCGCGCTCGGCGACGGGGTGGAAACCGACCCGCGCGTGCTGAGGTTCCCGCCGCCGACGGCGCTGCTCGGGCGCGCCGTCGATTGTTCCGGCGCGCCGCTCGACGGCGCCCCACCGGTGCGCGCCCGCGCGGTCGCGGGCGAAGTGCACGCGCCGGCGCCGCGCGACCGGCGTCCGTGCGCGGCCCCGTTCTGGACCGGCGTGCGCGCGATCGACGGCCCGCTGACCCTCGCGCGCGGCGCGCGCATCGGGCTGTTCGGCGGGCCCGGCAGCGGCAAGTCGACGCTGCTCGACGCGATCGTGCGCGGCGCGTGCGCCGATGCGGTCGTCGTCGCGCTGGTCGGCGAGCGCGGCCGCGAGGCCGAGCGTCGCCTGGCGGCGCTCGATGCGCGCACGACGCTGGTCTGCGCGACGAGCGACCGCGCGCCGGCGGAACGGGTGCGGGCCGCCGAGGTCGCGTTCGAACACGCGGCGGCCCTGCGCGCGTGGGGCCTCGACGTGCTGCTCGTGGTCGATTCGCTGGCGCGGATCGCCGGCGCCGCTCGCGAGCTCGCGCTCGGCTGCGGCGAAGCCTCGGGCCGCGGCGGCTACCCGCCCAGCGTCTTCGGAATTCTGGCGCGACTGCTCGAGCGCGCCGGCCCGGCCGGCGAGGGGAGCGTGACGCTGATTGCCACGGTGCTCTCCGACGGTCCGGACGAGCGCGACCCCGTCTCCGAGGCGGCCCGCGCGGCGTTGGACGGGCACCTCGTTCTGAACGCGGACCTGGCGCGCGCGGGCCGCTTTCCGGCCGTCGACCTGGTCGGGAGCACCAGCCGAACGCTGACCGACGCGGCCGCGGCGGAACACGTTCGGGCCGCCCGGCTGCTGCGCTCGGCGGTTGCGGCGCTCGAAGGCGCGCGCGACGCGCGCTCGCTGGGCCTGGATCCGGCCGCCGGCGACCCCTTTCTCGCGCGCTGCATTGCGGTCGAGCCGGAAATCGAGCGCTTCCTGCGCCAAGGAGAGGCGGCCTCGACGGCCGAGGCGACGCTCACGGAGCTGCTCCGACTCGCCGATAGGATCGATGATGGACGTCTTCTCTGAGATCTCCGCGGTCCAGACCCGGATCGCCGAGATCACAGGCGCTCCGGCGCCCGGAAGCGCGCCCCCCGGCTTCGCCGCTGCGCTGAACGCCGCGCTCACCGCTGCCCCGCCGGCAGCCGCACCGGCATCGCCCGGCACGCTTCCCGGCGGCATGGCCTGGCCCGTGGCACGGGCCCAAGGCCCGGCGCCCGTCCCGCCGACGGAAATCGATGCCCTGGTCGACCAGAACGCCGCGACCTGGCAGGTCGATCCGGCGCTCCTCAAGGCCGTGATCGCCAACGAGTCCGGCTTCAATGCCAACGCGACCTCGAAAGTCGGCGCGCAGGGCCTGATGCAGCTGATGCCCGAGACGGCCGCGTCGCTCGGCGTGCGCGATGCGTACGATCCCGCACAGAATGTCGCCGGCGGGGCCCGCTATCTGCGCGGCCTGCTGGATCGTTTCGGCGGCGATCAGCGTTTAGCGGTTGCGGCGTACAATGCCGGACCGGGTGCCGTGGCGAAGTACGGCGACGTACCGCCCTACGCGGAGACGCAGAATTACGTCACCAACGTCTTGGCTTCGTTCGAAAAATATAGCAACCGCTAGCGTCGCATTCGCGGCGCTCTTCCTGCTGGCCGCGCCAAGCTCGGCGCGGCCCAGGGAGGCGGACGTCCCGGTCGCGACGATTCTTGCGGCGTACGATCGCGCGACGCACGCGGACGACGTCAAAACGTTCGCGTCCGAGGGAACGCTCGCGGGCGAGGGATTGACCGGCACGTTCCGCACGGTGCGCGACGGAACCAACGCGCGCGAAGACGACGTGCTTGGGCCGCGCCGCGAGACAACGCTGCGTCTGGGCGACCGGCTGTACGTGCGCAACTCGAACGGCAACGTGCGCGAACTGCGCGGGTTCCTGCGCCGCCGGGCGCTGACCGAAGATCTGCTCGACAGCGGCGACTTCGTCAAGCATCCCGAGCTGACGCGATTCGCCGGCTGGGCTGACTTTCGCCGCGCGCGCGTGTGGCGTCTGGAGGTGCGCGCTGCAGGCGGCGAGCCCGAGACCCTGTGGATCGATTCCGCAAGCGGCCTGCCGCTGCGGCTGGAGTATCTCGACGGCGATGCGTCGTCGTTCGTCGAGTACGGCGACTGGCGTGACGTGCGCGGCCGGAAGATTCCGTTCCGCACCGTGGTAACCGACGGCGACCATCGCTTCGACACCGTGCAGCAGACGACGTCGGTGACGATCGACGAGCCGGTGAACCCGGCGGAATTCGCGCCGCTGCAGCCGCGACTGCTGGTGACCGACCGCGTGCACACGATGCCGCTGGTCGAGCGCGACGGCCACGTCGGCGTCACGGTGCGCTGCGCGGGACGCGATTGGTTCTTCCTGCTCGACACCGGCGCGCAGTCGATCCTCGTCGACACGGCGGTGCTCAAGGCGGCGGGGGTTGCCGGACAGGGCGCGATGGAGGTGCGCGGCGCGACGCGCAGCGGAGGCTTACGGGTCGCGACGCTGCCGCGGCTGGAAGTCGACGGCGCGGCGCTGACCGACGTGGTCGTATCGTCGCTCGACATCGCCTCGAGCGTCGGCGGTACGCTGCACATCGACGGCATCCTCGGCTACCCCTTCTTCGCCTCGTCCGTCGTCGAGATGGACTTCGGCAAGCACGTGCTGCGCTTCGGGCCGCCTGGATCGTTCGAGCCTCAGGGAACGCGCGTGGGCCTTGACGTCGATCGCGAACTCGCCGAGGCGACGTTCCGTGCGAACGACGTCGCGGCGCCGTTCATCGTCGACACCGGCAGCAGCTCGGAACTGCTGCTCTACCGTCCCTTCATCGACGCGCATCCCGGACTCGTTCCGCACTCGAGCGCCAGCTCGTTCAACTACGGCATCGGCGGCGCGAACGCGACCTACCGCACGACGCTCGACGCGCTCGACATCGGCGGGTTCGCGATGTACCACCGCGCGGTCGACGTCGTGCTCGCGCGCAACGGCGCGTTCGCCGACCGGGTCGACGCGGGCAACGTCGGCCTCGGCGTACTGCGCAATTTCGTCGCGACCTTCGACCTCGGCAACGCCGCGCTGTACCTCGCGCCCGGCGCGCAATTCGACGACGGCCGCCAGCGCGTCGCGCATCACCCGGAAACACCCGGGTAGCGCCCGGTTCACGATTGCGCGATACGGTCGGCGCGGAGGCATCGACCGTATGCAGCAGACCACCGGCGTCGCCGTGCTCGCGACGCATCTCGCCGCGACCGACCGGCGCGCACTCTCCGAAGCCTGGTACAGCGCGCTGCACCTCGCCGCCGCATCGTCACCCCGGTGCGCCGCGGCGGGGCGCGGCTCAGCGACGCCCATCCGGCGCGCCGGCGACGCGGGCGCAAGCGCACAGCCGCTGCGGCGGCCGGCGGACTTTGAGCCGCGTCAGCAGCCGCCCGGTGCGGCACACCGCCGCGCGGGGAGTATCGAGTGCGTACCGGAGCGGCGCGCACCGAAGAGCGAGCTCGGCCGGCGTCTCGAACGCGCGCTGCTGCGACGGCTTCCGCGCGCAACGCAAGCGCAATTCGCGCTGAGCGCCGCCGGCGGCCGCGTTCACCTGCTCGTCCGAGCCGACGGCGGCGGCACGCGCGTGGTCGCCGTCTGCGCGCCGGCCCTGCGCGAACGGGTCGAGCGCGCGCTGGCGCACGCGCGGTTCGCGCTGGCCGCGCGCGCCGTCCCCTGCGAGGCGGCGTAATGTACGGCGCATCCGCGGTCGAGGCATACGGTCGAATCGCCGGCCGCGCGCAGGATCTGCGCGACGCGTTCGTGCCGGGCGCGATGCCGCTGCACGACGACGTCGCCGGCGCGACGCGCGCGTTCGCGACGCACGACCCGCTCAGCGCGACGCTGCCGTCCGACGCCTGGCTGGTCACGCGCGGTTCCGACGGCCGGCGCGCCTACGTCCGCGATGCCGCGCTCACGTTGGACGATGGCGTCCTGCGGGCGCGCGACGGCGCCGAAGTGCTGGGATATCCCGCCGGCGACGCGCGCGGCGCGGTCCCGGTGCCGCTGCGCGTCCCCGATGCGGATCGGGCCCTCGGACGCGCGGCCGATGCGCGCATCGAACCCGACGGGACTGTCGCGTACGCGCGCGCCGCGATCGACCCGCGCACCGGCGAACGGTCGCTCGAACGCATGACGATCGGCCGCGTCGCGCTCGCGCGCTTTCCGGCCGGAACACAGCCGGCGCGGCTCGACGCCGCGCACGTCGCGGCGCCGCCCGGCGTTGCCCCGCATCTCGGCACGCCGGCCGACGGCACCTTCGCCGCGATCGCGCCGATGAGCCGCGACGCGGGGAGCATCGATTTCGATGCCGGCGTCGAGCGGCTCAACGAATCGTACCGCCAGTTTCAGGCACTCGGCGCGGCGGTGCGCTCGCGGGCAAGCGTCGAGAAGACGACGCTGGATCTCGTCAAGTGATCTCCGGCGCGACATTCGGCCCGCCGTCCGGCCGGCTGCGGGCGCTGCGCTTCGTGCGGCGCAGTTCGATCCCGCTCGGCGCCGCCTGCGTCGTCGCGAACGGGATGCGCGAGACGCTCCGCGAGCTGCTCGGCGAAGCCTGTGAAGTGGTGCTCGGCGAGCCAACCGCAATCGGCGCGGAGGCGTGGTCGGTGCTGACCCGCGACGCGCTCCTGTTCCTCACGCGCGGGCGCCAGACCGACATCGTGCTCGTGCTGCCCAAACGCGACGCGCGCCGGCTCGTCTTGCGCGCCTTCGGTGAGCGCTCGCCGCGCGACGGTCCCGAATTGCCCGATGCGGCGTGCTCCGTGCTCGAGGCGCACGCGCTCGAACGCATCGCGTCCCGCTGCGCCGTGGCGTTCGACCCGCTCTGTTCCGAGCGCCGCGGGGCCTCGCAGCCGGTCGCCGCGCGCGACGTTCCGGTCTGCGTCACCTACTTCGACGTGCGGGTCCACGCGCCGATCGAGCTGACCCTGGGCATCGGCATCGTGCGCGATCTGCCCGATCCCGGTCCGGCGGGGAGCCTCCCCGCCGGCGTCCTCGACGCCGTCGCTCTCGAACTTCGCGCCGTTTTTGCCGAAGGTACCATCGACACGGCCGCGTTCGTGCGGATCCGCCCGGGTGACATCGTGAAGCTCAACACCAAGGTCGGCGCTCCGGCGTTCTTGAACGTGGGAGGCAATCGCGTCGCAACCGGCGCCGCCGGCGCCATAGCGTCGCGCAGCGCATTTTGCGTCAGCGGCGTCCCCGGAGCCCTCAATCGATGATCATGACCGAGCAAGGGAAGAACCTCGACCTGTTGATGAACGTGCCGCTGAAGGTCACGGCGGAACTCGGCACGTGCAAAATGCTGGTGCGCGACATTCTCAAACTAGGCCAGGGCTCGGTGGTCGAGCTCGACCGCTTGGCGGGCGGACCGGTGGATTTGCTGGTGAACGACCGGCTCGTCGCACGCGGTGAGGTCGTCGCGATCGACGAGAACTTCGGCGTTCGCGTCACGGAGCTCATCGAAAAACCGTAGCACGGCGGAAACATCGCGGCATCGCCGCGGGCGTGCCAGGAACGCCTATCCGACTGTGCAAGGAGTACGGTCGGCTCGCTCGAGCAGCCCGAAGGGTAACGGAGAATGGGTGTGCCTACGGCTCTCGCGCACGCACGGTCTGATCGACTCGCGCTCGTTCTGTTAGCCCTTGTCCTCTACATCTGCATGATAAGGAGAACGCCATGAGCTACCAGTTAACGGGTTCCATTCAGAATTCGAGCGGTTTCACGCTGACCTACCAGAGCCAGTCAATCCCGTGGGGCCAGTGCGACGTCTCGGCCAATTCGATTCCGCCGAACCAGACTGTGCAAGCGTTCACGGGTACGAGCGAGGCTGAGTTCAGCGGCTGTGAGGGAACCGTCACGTACGTTTTCACCGATCAGCGCGGAAATCAGCAGGCCGTTCAGTTCTACTACAACGATCCGTTCTCTGGCTCGAACTCGGCGAACATCACGGTTCCGAACGCGATGTTCGGAACCGCGAACGTCCCGTCGCACGGCTCCGAGATCACCGCGAACTATTCGCTGGCCGGTCAACCGTCTCTCGAGGCCAAAGATACATCCGCGTCGCCCGTTACCTCTCACCGATAGGTATACCGCGCTGATACCGTGACCGTGTGATGCCTCGCCCGCTTGACCGTAACCTATACGGGCACGCGGGCGAAGCGTCGCGTCACCGTAAGCCTCATCGAAAGGCCGTAGCACGGCGGTAATATCGCGGCATTGCCGTGGGCGCAGGATCGGTGCATGGAGCCGCTCTTGCAGATCGCGAACCACGGGCGGGCATCGCTGCCGCTCGACGTGCTGGCGGCGTTGACGCTGCTCTCGGTCGCACCGTTCGTTCTCGTGCTCTCGACCTCGTTCGTGCGGATCGTCGTCGTGCTCTCGCTGGTGCGCTCCGCCATCGGAGCCTCGATGCTGCCGCCCAACATGGTGCTGACCGGCCTCGCGCTCGTGCTGACGTGCACGATCATGGCGCCGACGTTCGAGGCGATCCAGCACGACGCGATCCGGCCGTATGCGGCGGGCCGGCTCTCACAGTCGGCGTTTCTCGACCGCGCGGCCGGGCCGCTGCGCGCGTTCATGCTGCGGCAGACGAAGCGCCGCGACACCGCCGTGTTCGCGCAGGTCGCGCACCGGCCGCCGGGCGAGCCTGCCGAGGCAGCGCCGCTGACGGTGCTGATCCCCGCGTTCGTCGTCGGCGAACTGCGCTCGGCGTTCGCGATCGGGGTCGCGCTCTATCTCCCGTTTGTCGCGATCGATCTCGCCGTCGCCGCGATCCTCATGGGCCTCGGCATGGTCATGCTCTCACCGCCGGTGATCTCACTCCCGTGCAAGGTGCTGCTGTTCGTCCTGGTCGACGGCTGGGCGCTGGTCTGCCAGGGCGTCGTGCAGAGCTTTCGGTAGCGTTCAT
>JAQBPL010000362.1 GCA_028287545.1 Vulcanimicrobiota bacterium
GTCGCGACCATCCCGAAGAGCGCGCCGGCGGCGCCGGTGTCGACGTTCTTCGTCGCGACCAGCCGGCCGCCGCGCGTGATCTCGACGAGCAAGTTCGTTCCCGCCGGATCGAGGGTGTTGCCGATGACGAGGTGTCCGTCGGGAAGCAGTGCGGAGCTGATTGGGCCGTTGAGCGGGGCGCCTTGGAAGATCCGGCGCGCGAGGAAGGCGGCGACGCCCGAGGCTGCGCCGTTCTTGAACGCGAGCCCCCCGGCAGGAATGAACGAGACGTGGCGCAGCACGGTGACGCTGTTGTCTTGGCCGTCGATCACGTAGAGCGCGTCGCGGCTGTTGTCGTACTGCAGGCCAGACGGCCCGAGGATGCCGCCGGGCGCGCCGTTGTTCACCGCGAACCCGGTCGCGATCACATCGAACGTAAAGCCGCTCGGCCGAATGTTGACCCGCACGATCGATCCGTCACCGGCATTGCTTGCGTAGAACGCCGCTACGAACGGCGGATGCGCAGGCGCGAACGTCTCTCCGAACGGACCGTGCCACGGGCCGCCGGCCAGAGCATTGATCAACGCGCCCGACGGCGAGACGATTGGGTTGTCGTTGGCGGCGAAGGCGGCAGCCCAGATCGTGTCGCTCGGCGCGAGTGCGAGCGCGTTGCAGCCGAGCAGCGCGGCGTTCTGCGCGATGTGAAGCGGCGCGGCGTTCGGGTGAGGGTGCAGCGCTACGATCGTCGTTCCGGTGCCCTGTACGTTCGCGGCATTGTTGAAGTTGCACACGACCAGGTCGCCGCTGCGCAGCAGACCCGCGTCGACCTTCGCCACGTCCAAACCGTACGGGTTCTGGTCGCCGTTCTGCGGATCGACCGTCGATCCGATCGTCTTGATGTGACTCAGGCGCGGCATCTCCGCGGTCGTATCGGCGTGGTCCGCATCGTCCTGCGCGCGATCGGCCGCAGCAAATTGCCGCAGGTCGGCCATCGCGGGAACGGTTGCGGCGCCCGGCGGGCCACCCATCGACGACGGCGTACCCATCGTCCCCGACGAACCTCCTCCGCCGCAGGCGGCAAGCGCACACACGGCTGCTGTCACCGTCAGGACCTGCGCGGCACCGAACGCAAACCGAAACATCATGGCGATCACCTCGCGCGTTTTCACCGGAGTGGCGGTCAATCTAGAACGCGCGCATGAAGGAAGTCTGAATCGAACCACGGCGCGAGCGCACGCGCGTCCTGGGAGCGGACAAGCGCTCCAACGGATAGTCGGAATGCAACGCTGGCGGAAGGGCCTCCGGTCGTGACGCATACCGGCAAGCCGGGTGTGGGGATAAGGGGTCCACTCGTTGCCGGTATTGTCTGGGCCGTTGCGCTTCTTGCGCCGGATTGTTCCCGTCATGTTCGGGGTGATGCTCGTGACCACGGTAGCCGCCCGCGCCGAAACGTGGCGCTGGCATCACGTTCTGCACGTCGCGAACGCGCCGCCGGTGAACGCCGAGTCGAACATCGACGTTGGGCCGAACGGCATCTCCTGGTCGTATACGGCTCCGCTTCAAGGGAAAGAGATCGTCATCGAAACCTGCCACGCCGCCTCGGGCGACGTCCAGCAGGCGTCGGCGTATCGAACCGGCGGAAGCGTCTGGTTCCTCATTCGCTTGAAGCACAACCGCACCGCGGCGTGCGCCTCCGGGAGAAGAGAGATCGCCGCGATCCCCGGTGACGATTACGACGAGCTCCGCCGGATCGCGGCGGCCGTCAACCGCGCCCTCCCGCGCGATCGCCTTGCGGCGCCGCAGCCGACACCCGCACCGCGAGCCCCCTCGCCGACACCGCGCGCCGCGACGCCGCGTCCGGCCCAAACTCCGCGCGCGACGCCGACTCCGTCGCTCACGCCTCGCGCGGCCGCGAGCGCGCGGCCGTCACCGCGAGCCACGCCGGCAGCCGTTCCGGACGTGCCGCCGCGTCTCTTGACGCGCGGTACGTCGAATCTCGCGATCGGTCACAGCGGCGTTGCACGCGTCCGGGTGACCGTGGCGGCCGACGGAAGGCCCGAGCAAGCGACGATCGTCTCCGTCACCGACCGCGAGCTCGCGGGGGCTGCTCTCGAGACGGCGGCCTCGTCGACCTACGCGCCGGCGACGAAGAACGGCAAACCGCTCGCGGCGCCGTACGTCGCGACGTTTTCGTTCACCGGCGACGATCCGGCGATGTCGTCGATCCCGGTGTGGCGACGCTCCCCGCTGCCGAGTCCATCGCCCTCGCCGACGCCGGAACCGACACCAACGCCCACACCGACACCCGCGCCGACGCCGACGCCGACCGCCATCCCGACCGCAACGCCGACGCCGACCCCGAAACCGACGCGGCCGGCAGGGGCTCCCGTGTTGAGCCCGGTCAGAAGACAGACGCCGACGCCCCGACCTACGCCGATGCCCACGCCGTAGCCGCGCGCCGCGCTCAGCGCGAGTACACCGGCACCATCGTGGCGGTTCCGATGGTGCGATCGTGCCCGTCGAGCGCTCGCAGCAGGAACGTGTAATGATGTAGGGAGCCCTGCGGCGGACACGGACCGCCCCAGCCGAGCGTACCGAAACTGTTGCGGAAGATCACCGCGCCGTTCACCGGGCCGGCGCCGAGCGTGTGCGCGCTCGCCGGGATGCGAAACACCGCCCAGTGCGTCCAGCCGCCGAGCTTCGCCGCGTCGTGATCGACGACCGTCAGGTTGAACGTGCGCGTCCCGGCCGGCGCCGCGTCCCACCCGACGCGCGGCGTGCGATTCTCGCCGCCGCATCCATCCTTGTTCCAGGCGAACGCTTTCGGGATCATCGCACCGTCCTTGACATCGGGGCTCGACAGCGCGAACGCGAGCAACATCGGCAAGAGCATCGTCGGTTTCCTTTCAACCTCGTTGCCCGGCCGAAATCCGCTTTCCCGGATACGCGGCGTATCCGTCAGTGGCTGACGGAGCGATAGGCAGACGGAGCCGAACCGACGAGTCTCGCGAACGCCTGGCTGAAGTGGCTCTGGCTGGCAAATCCGACGTTGGCGCCGATCGTGGCGATCGTATCGTTCGTCGTCCGCAGGAGCGTCGCGGCTCGCCTGATGCGGCGCTGCAGGATATACCGATACGGAGAGACGCCGTATTTCGTCCTGAACGCGTGGGAAAAATGGGTGACGCTGAGACCGACGAGCGACGCCATCTCGTTCAGACTGATCTCGCGATCCAAAGATTCTTCCACGAAGTCGATGACGGGCTTGAACCGCGCAGATCCCGCGTTCGTGGTGAGCTGGGGCGGAATCGGTTTGGTCGCGCTGGCTCGGAACATCTCGACGATCAGCATCGACGCCAACGACTCGGCGTAGGCGACGGGAAAACCGTCGGGACTTCCGCACAGGGATGCGATGCGCTCAACAAGCCCCGGCGCAATCGGATTCGGGCCGCTCTGCGCCCGCAGATCGAAGTCACCGACTCCCTCGCCGAGCACGCGAGCGAACGTGGAATGTTCGACCTGGCAAAACAGGTATCGCTGTGACGCGCGGCCTGTCGTCTTGGCGGCGTATCGACGCCCTCTGGGCAACACCGTGCAGGTCCCGGCGCCGTGCGCGATCGGCGGGTTGCGGCGAAGCGCATCCCACGATTCCTCGACCATGAGCTCCCCGTCACACTCCAGCACGAAGATGAAGGCGTGGCGCGGCAAGAGGATCTCTAATTCGGTGACGTCGCGATACGAGGCCGAGTGGACGGAATACGTCAAGCCGGCGACCGCAAACGCGGACTCGGTCCCACGTGGTAGGCTCAAGCACCGTCCAGTTTCGACGCAGGCTGCCGCGTTCAAGCGAAGACTCCTCTCGTGCACGTCTCGACGGAATGGGGAGATCGAGCGCGAGCGTATCAGGTGCACCGGCGCGGCGGGAGCGGCCGATCGGCCGAACCTTTCGGACAATTCCGCTCGCCCGCCCGTCTTGTCGAAGCGCCGAGAGAGCTTACGGCGTCTTTCCGTAGGTCGCGGTGAGATAGTCGACGATGTCCGCTGCGTCCTTGTCGGGGATCGGCGCGCCGTACGCCTTGCGCATCTTCGTCACTTCGGCGTCCCAGTGCGCTTTGTCGAGCGGCGGCTGCGTCGAGACGTAGGCGGACGAATGACAGGTCAGGCAGTACGTCGTCGCCGCCTGCAAGCCTGGGCCGGGTTTGAAGGCGAACGACAGATCACCGGGCATCGTTACGCTGACCTTCGAGGGCGTGGCCCCTGCCGCGACGAGCGGAACGAGCGCGGCGAATGCCGCGAACGCGATGATCTTCACGCGACCGACACCTTGTACTGCTGAATCACGTTGCGCATGTAGCCTCCGGGATTCCAGATCGGCGTCGCCGTCTGCGCGCCGCCGTCGTTTCCGAACGCGCGGCACGCCAGCGCGTACGTCTTGCCGCCGTCGAGGTTCACTACGGCGTTCCAACGGCGAAACGAGTACTTGCCGTAGTCGGCCTCGAGCGCCGCGGCCGTCCACGTCGCACCTCCGTCGCTCGAGACCTCGACCGACTTGATCCCGCTGCCGCCGTCGAACGCGATACCGCGAACGGCGGTGCGGCCCGCCTTCAGCGACGCTCCGTCGGTGATGTTGGTGACGAACGATCGCACGACCATCCGGTTGATGGGGATCGTGGCGAAGCCGACGTCCGTCGGCGCGACGGAGTGCTTCGGCGTGTCCGGGATGCGGTACGCCGTCTTCATCCAGAACCCATCGTCGACGTGATCGAGTACGGTGATGTCGCTGAGCATCTTGACCCAGTAGGTGGAGTACCAACCCGGCACGACCAGGCGCACGGGGAAGCCGTTGAGGAGTGGGAGCGGCTTCCCGTTCATCGCGTACGCGACGATGACGTCGTCGCCCCGCGCGACGTCGACGTCGAGCGCTTTGCGGAAATCGGGCGTGGCCGGCAGCGTCGGTTTGTCCAGCCCGTGGAATTGGACTTGCTTCGCGGAGGCGGCGAGCCCCGCGCGATCGAGAATGTCCTTGAGCCGCACGCCGCGCCAGAGCGCGTTGCCCATCGCGCCGTCCTGCCATTGGCCCCCTGCGGGACGCGGTTCGAAGAAGCCGCGGCTGTTCCCGGAACATTGGTTCACCGCGGCGATCTCGACCGCGGGCATCCGCTGCAGATCGGCAATCGAAATCGAGAGCGGTTTACCGACGGCACCGCCCACGCGGATGCGATGGGTCGCCGCATCGATGCCGGTCGGGATGTCGGCGAGGTGCCAGCGCACGAAGAACGCGTCGTTCGGCGTGAAGACGCCCTGGTCGAACACCGCGAACGGCGTCTCCAGCTGCGGCGGCCGCGGCGTGAGCACCATGAGCGGGCGCTTTTGCGGAAAGGCGATCAGCGGCCGATCGCCGTTGGCGAAGACGCCGCGGACGATCTGCTCCGCGGACGCCGGCGCGGCAAGCGCCCCGCCCAGCACCGCGGCCCCGGAGGCGGCAAGAAAGGAACGGCGAGATGACGGCATCGTCCCGCCCGCTTTTTTCCCTCCGGCCGATCGAACCTTTTCTCGGCTACGCCAAGATTTTCTCCGGCGTGATCGGCAAGTCGCGCACGCGCTTGCCGGTCGCGTGGTAGACCGCGTTCGCTACCGCCGCGGCGGCCCCGACAATCCCGATCTCGCCGATTCCCTTCACGCCCAGTTCGTTCACGTGCGGGTCGTCTTCCGGGACGATGATCGACTCGACAGCGGGGATGTCGGCGTTCACCGGCACGAGGTACTCGGCGAGATTCGCGTTCATGATGCGTCCCGAACGTTCGTCGAAGCGCGTATGCTCCAAGAGCGCCATGCCGATCCCCCACACGGCGCCGCCCAGGTACTGGCTCTTGGCGGTCTTCTCGTTGAGAATGCGGCCGCAGGCGAAGGCGTTGACGAAACGGACGACGCGCACCGTCCCGAGATCCGGGTCGACCCGAACCTCCGCGAACTGCGCGCCGAACGCATGCTGCGCGAACGTCTTCTGCTCCTCACCCGGCTTCGCGTCGCTCGTCCCCTCGATGACGGCGACTCCGGCGCGCCGCATGAGCGCGGCGATCGCATCGGGACCGCCGCGCAGTGACGCCGCGTCGCCGCCGGCGAGCGCGAGCAGCTTCGCGCGAGCATCGAGCGCGGCGAGTTTGATCGCCGATCCGGCGCTCGCGGTGAGCTGCGAACCGCCGGCGTTGGGCGCGTTCGGATAGGTGCTGTCGCCGAGCTCCATGGTCACGCGCTCTACCGGCAGCCCCAACCCCTCGGCCGCCACCTGCGTGAACACCGTGTACGCGCCGGTACCAATGTCGACGCCGGAACTGCGCACGACCGCGCTGCCGTCGGCACGCAGCTGAACGAAGGCGCTGGCCGGACTGCGATGCGTCGGATACGTCGCCGCCGCCATACCGAGGCCGACAAGAAGGCGACCGTCGCGCATCGATGCCGGCCGCGGATCGCGGCGATTCCATCCGAACCGCTCGGCGCCGGCGCGCAGGCACTCGCGCAGCGAGCGGCTCGAGAACGGCCGCCCGTCCGCGTCCGTGTTCGTATCGTTGATGAGCCGCAGCTGGACCGGGTCGATCCCCGTCGCGTAGGCCAGCTCGTCCATCGCCGATTCGAGGGCGAACGAGCCGCACGCTTCTCCGGGCGCGCGCATGAACGTCGGCGTCGCCGCGTTCAGCTTTCGGAGGCGGTGCGTGACGAGCAGGTTTGGCGTACCGTAGAGCACGGTCGAGAGCATCCCGGTCCCCGCGATGAACTCATCGAAGACGGAGGTCTGCGCGCTCGTCTGGTGGATGAGGCTCGTGAGGCGTCCGTCGCGTGCGGCGCCGAGCGCGACGCGCTGCATCGTATGCGGCCGGAATCCGACCGAACCGAACATCTGCGGGCGGCTCAAAACGATCTTGACCGGCCGATTCACCAGCTTGGCCGCCATCGCGGCCAGCACGGCATGCGGCCAGAGCGAACCTTTGCCGCCGAACCCGCCGCCGATGAATTTGGAGATCACGCGCACGTTCGTCTCGGGGACGCCGAACGCGGCCGCGAGCTTGCGGCGCGCCTGCACGATCCCTTGGGTCGCGTCGTACACGGTGAGCCGGTCGCCGTCCCAATGCGCGACGGTCGCGTGCGGCTCCATCGGATTGTGATGTTCTGCCGGAACGACGTACGTCTGGTCGACCTTGACCGCGGCTTGCGCCAGCGCGGCCTGCGCATCGCCCTTGTGCCGGTCCGTACCGAGCGCGGATTGCGGCTGATAGTCCGGTTCCCGCTCGAAGCGCGTCGCGGCCGGAGCGCGAACGTAGCGGACGCGAACCAGCGACGCGGCGTCGACGGCACGCTCGAACGTGTCGGCGACGACGACGGCGACCGGCTGACGATCGTACCGCACCGAGTCGTCCTGCAGCACCATGAGCGTGCGATCTCCGCCGCCCTTGCCTGCTGTGTCGACGCGCGGCGCGTTCGCCGAGGTCATGACCTCGAGCACGCCGGGCGCCTTGCGGGCTGCATCCGCCTCGACCCGCGCAACGCTGCCGGAGGCGACGGTGCTCAACACCAGCACGCCGTATACCAGTCCGGGCAGCTGCACTTCTGCCGAGTACGTCGCCGTCCCGGTCACCTTGCGGCGGCCGTCGACGCGATCGATCGGCGCCCCGACGAGCCCGCTCACGCCGGTGCTCCCACGAGCGAAAGCGCGCACACGACCGCGCGCCGCGCCAGCGCGATCTTGAAATCGTTCTGGCCGTACCCGCGCATGCCGCGCGTCGTCGCCTCCGCGGCTGCCGCGAAGGTCTCCGCATTCGCCGGCCTTCCCAACAGCGCGCGCTCGCCGTCGTGCGACCGCCACGGAACCGGCGCCACGCCGCCCAGCGCAAGCCGCGCCGCGCGGACCGTTCCCGCGCGCACGTCGAGTGCCGCGGCGACGGAGATCAGCGCGAATTCGTACGACGCCCGATCGCGCACTTTGAGGTAGTACGACGTTTTCGCCGGCGCAGTGGCCGGCAGCTCGACCGCGGTGATGAGGTCGCCCCGTTCGAGCACGGTTTCGCGCTGCGGGGTGGTGCCGGGAAGAACGTGAAAGCGTTCGATCGGGATCGCGCGATCGCCCGACCGGCCGCGCACGTGCACGATTGCGTCGACGCTCAGCAGCGCCACGGCGAGGTCGGACGGATGCGTGCAGATGCACTGCTCGCTGCCGCCGACGACGGCATGCTGCCGGTTGACGCCGGAGATAGCCGCGCAGCCGCTGCCGGGGACGCGCTTGTTGCACGCTTGCGAGACGTCGCGGAAGTACGCGCAGCGCGTGCGCTGCATGACGTTTCCGCCGATCGTCGCCATGTTGCGCAGCTGCGGCGACGCGCTCATCAGCAGCGATTGCGCCACGGCGGGAAAACCGGCGGCGACGGCCGGATGATCGGCGGCCTCGCTCATCGTGGCGAGCGACCCGAGGCGCACGCCGCCGCCCGGCAGCGCGGCGATTCCGCGCATCGGAAGCCGCGTGATGTCGACGAGCAGCGTCGGCCGCACGACGTCGTCCTTCATCAGGTCGATCACGTTCGTCCCGCCCGCGATATACGCGGCGCCCGCGTCTGACTCGATCGTTGCCAGCGCCGACGCCGCATCGTGCGCCTGCGCGTACCGGAACGCGTTCATGCGCTCTGCCCGGCGACGGACCGCACGGCGGCGACGATGTTCGGATATGCGCCGCAGCGGCAGATGTTGCCGCTCATCCACTCCCGCACCGATGCTTCGTCAGTCGGCCGTTTCTCGCTCAGCAGAGCGACCGCCGAGAGGATCTGCCCCGGCGTGCAGTAGCCGCACTGGAAGCCGTCGTGCTCGATGAACGCTGCCTGCATCGGATGCAGCCGGTCGCCGTCGGCGAGTCCCTCGATCGTGGTGACCGCTTTCCCCTGCACCATCACGGCGAGCGTCAGACAGGCGTTGGTGCGGCGTCCGTCCACCAGCACCGTGCACGCGCCGCAGGTTCCCTGATCGCAGCCCTTCTTGGTTCCCGTAAGAGCCAGGCGCTCGCGCAGGGCGTCGAGGAGCGTCACCCG
>JAQBPL010000374.1 GCA_028287545.1 Vulcanimicrobiota bacterium
GCACGCAGATCAGCGCGACGGGTATCCCGAAGAAGATCGCGTGCGCGATCAGACCGTTGACGACGCCGGGCATCGTCAACCGCGGCACCGGCGCGCGCCCGAGCGGAACGACGACGAACTGCATCACCGCCCACACGACGACACCGAACACGGCGCCGGCGGCGATCGACTGGCGCGCGACCGCCTGATTACGCTCCAGCAGCAGCGCGAAGGCCGCCGCCCACGCGAGGCTCACCGCAACGTGCAAACTGATGCCGACGAGCTCCACGGCACCGCTGGCCCGGAACGCCGCGACGCCGAGCAGGTTCGCAGCGTCCCACTGCCAGAGAGCACGGACCGTCGTCACGTGCAGCACCCACACGAGCGAGACGATTAGATAAAGGTTTATCGCGACGGCGCCGGCGGCGCCGGCGGTTACGATCTCTTGCAGCATGAACGCACCATTGAACGATTCTAGCCGCCGGCGCCGGGCACGTCTCTGACCAATCGGAGCGAAGTGGGCTGCGCCAATTCAGGCAGTCGTTGACACGAGCGATGGTGTTGTCACCCTGAGCTTGTCGAAGGGCCCTCGTCGCGCGCGGGTGCCTCGCGATACACGTTAGCTTGCTGCAAGACCGTTGACGAAGGCCCTTCGACAAGCTCAGGGTGACAACGATCGCTCGCATCAATCTGAAGCGGCCTCGCCTCGAAACGGGTCCCTCCTTTCGTAGGCGCGAAAGCGGCCCTCAATCGTGGGTGTCATTTTTGAGGAGGCTTCGAGCCTCGTGAGCATCCTCGTGCGCGTGGACGGCGCGGTGAAGGTGTATGCGGCGCCGGGCCAGCCGTCCGTCACCGGCCTCGATGACGTCTCCCTCTCGATCTCGGCCGGCGAGATGGTCGCGCTCGTGGGTCCCAGCGGCTGCGGCAAGACGACGCTGCTGAGCTTGGTGGGATGCATCGATCGGCCGACCGGCGGCACCGTCACGATCGAAGGCAACCCGACGTCACGTCTGAACGACGACGCGCTGACCGCGCTGCGTCGTCATCGGATCGGCACCGTCTTCCAATCCTTCAACTTGCTGCCGACGCTGACGGTGCACGAGAACGTTTCGGTGCCGCTCGTCCTGCAGAACCGCGGGTACACGGAGACGAACGCGCGCGTCGCGGCGATTCTCGAGGGCGTTGGCTTGCGCGAGAAATCGCTGGCGTTTCCGGCCCAGCTCTCCGGCGGAGAGGCGCAGCGCGTCGCGATCGCGCGCGCGGTCGTGCACGAACCGGCGATCGTGCTCGCGGACGAACCGACCGGCAATTTGGATTCGCGCAGCGGCGGTGACGTGCTGCGCCTCCTGCGGGAGCTGGCCTCCCGCGGGCAGGCGATCCTGATCGCCACGCACTCGATCGAAGCGACGTCGGCGTGCGACCGCGTGATCCGGATGCAAGACGGACGAATCGTCGGCTGACGGCGTGCTGTTCAACGTTCTGGTCGCCGGACATCTCCGTCAGAACGGTCTGCGCACGTTCATCAGCGCCGCGGCGGTAGCGCTCGGCGTCGCGATCGTGACGATCCTCGGCATCGTCGACGCGACGACGAACGCGTCGCTCGCCGCAGCGTTCGAAGCGTTGGACACGAGCACGAACCTTCAGGTAATTGGTCCCTCCGGCGGCTTCGACGAGCGCATTCTGGCGCGGGTTCGCGACGTCGCCGGCGTGGTCGCCGCGCGGCCGGTGCTGAGCGGCCGGGTCGTCATCGCGGAGCGGCGCGCCGGCGTTCCGGCCGGCGAGTCCGTGAACGTGCTCGGCGTCGACCTGCTCCAGCGGCTTCCGGGCGACGCGGAATTCCGCACTGAAGTGCCGGGACCGTTCGCCCCGCGCGGGAGCGCACCGGAACCGCGCGCGCTCTTCGCGGACGGTGCGGTCGTCGTGTCGGCGCCGATCGCGCAGCGGTATCACCTTCGCGTAGGCTCGCTGCTGCACGGAACCTCGGGTGCGCGAACGGTCGCGCTTCGCGTGGCCGCGATCCTGAACAAGCCGCCGTCGCAGTACGACTCGAGCGTCGTGTTCGCGGACCTGCCGGTCGCGCAAGCGATGCTCGCGCGCGCCGGCAGGCTCGACCGCATCGACTGCGTCGTCGATCCCGCGCATGCGGCCGAGGTGGGGCGCGCGATCGAACCGCTGCTGCCGCCCGGCTTTCACGCCGTGCTGCCCGCCGACGCGTTCGGCGGCGTGAAACGTATGCTGGGCAGCCTTCATGACTGCCTCGCCCTCCTCGCGCTCTTCTCGCTGGTCGTCGGCGCGCTGCTCATCGCGAGCGCCGTCGGCGTAGCGGTCGCGCAGCGCCGGCCGGATATCGGCACGCTGCGCACGCTCGGCGCGAAGCGCGGCGCGATCTTCGGCATCTTTCTCCTCGAGGGCGCGCTGCTCGGAGCCGTCGGCTCGGGAGAGGGTCTCGCGCTGGCGATCGCGCTCACGCCGCTGTTCGCACATGCCGCGGTCTACGACGTGTTCCGCATGCTGGGGGCCGGAGGTGCCGGGATCGTTTTCGCCGCCGCCGCCGCGATCGTGCCGGCGTTCCGAGCGGCATCGGCCGAACCGGCGATCGCCGTTCGATCGCGCGGAGCGGACGCCGCCGTCCCCGGAACGCAAAGGATTTTCGTGCTCGCGGCGATCGCGTTCGCTGCGGTCGCCGGCACCGCCGCGCTTGTTGGCACGCTCCGCTACAATGCCGCGCTCGGATACTGGTCCGGCGCGGCGATGCTCGCGGCGGGCGTGCTCGGGCTTCCCCCGGCCGTCTCCGCGGCGGCGCGCTGCGTCGGCTTTTGGTCGACGAACGCGCCGGGCGAAATGCGGCTGGCTGCGACGATCATGGGTGCCGCGCCGCGCCGCACAGCGATTGCGGTGGCGTCGCTCGGCGTTACGATCGCGATGATGGTCTGCGTCGTCGTCGTGATCGACTCGTCCCGAACGTCGGTGCTCGCGTGGGCCGGCGCAGCGGCGACCGGCGAGGTACGCCGCAACCTCATCGCATTGTTCGATTCGGCGTTTTCCGCGACATATGCGCTCTGCATGCTCTCGCTCGCGATCGGGATTCTCGGCGTGGTGGGCACGTTGTTCGCGCTCGTCGTCGAACGGCGGCGTGACATCGTCGTGCTGCGCTGCTTGGGACTCGCGCGAACATCCGTCCAACGAATGCTGCTCGCGGAAGCGGGGTTCATGGGGGTGCTGGCGTCGCTGTTCGGCGCAGCGATCGGATTCTGGTTCGCGCTGCTCCTGCTGTACGTGATACACCCGCAAACAGAAGGCGGATCGATCCGCTGGGCGGCGCCGTACGGCGAGATCTTCGCCTTGACGGGGCTGGTCATCGCGGCGGTGCTGATCGGGGGCGTTCTCCCCGCCCGCGCCGCCTCGCGGATGCGCACCGACGACGCGGTGCTCTCCGCGTGAAGCGGTTGATCGCGGCGATCGTCGCGTTCGCGTTCACGACGCTCGTGCTCGGAGGCACCGCCGGCACGGCACCGGCAAGCGACGCGTTTACCGTCGCGACCGCGCCGTACCCGTTCTCGTTTCCGGCGGACGACGGTGCGCACCCGAACTACGAGAGCGAGTGGTGGCGCTTGTTCGGCCGCGTTCGCACGCCGGCGGGGCGTCCGTTCAGCTACGAGCTCACCTTCTTCCGGTTCGCGGTGCACCCAGGCAAGGTGCAATTCTACCCGGCGACGTTCTCGGTGACCGATGAGGACGGCAACGTCGTTCATCGCGCCGATCGCGTCGGACGCCAGAGCATCGGAACTGGTGCCGCGACGTCGGGCGCATTGTCGGTCCGCGTCGACGCATGGTCGCTGGCAGCACGATCGCCGGCGGCAGGCGCCGGGCGCTGGATTTCGCGCGCCTCGAGTGCGGACGTTGCGATCGACCTCGTTCACGCCGCCGACAAAACACCCGTGGTCCACGGCGTCGACGGCACGCTGCGCGTGGGACCGTGCCGCTCGTGCGCGCTGCATTCGTCATCGTACCCGCGGCTGCGGACGCGCGGCACGCTTCGCATCGGTGGGGCGTCGTTCGTCGTCGACGGCAGCTCGTGGCTCGACCATGAGTTCGGATCGAACGCGTTCGCCGGCGGCTACGTCGGATGGGACCGCTTTTCGATCGTCTTCGACGACGGGCGCGAATTGCTGCTGATGCTGCCGCGGCGGCGGTTCACCGGGGCCGACCCGCTGTGGAAACCGACGCCTGAGTCGAGCGGGACGCTCATCGCGCGGAACGGCACCGCAAGGCACCTGGACGCGTTTGACTTCACGATCGAGCTTCGCGGCGGCACGACGTGGGGCAGTCCCGATTCCGGTGCGGCGTATCCAGCGCTCTGGCGGATCGGGGTTCCCAGCGCCGGCATCGACGTCTCGCTCGCGCCGCTCGTCGCGAACCAAGAGCGCACGCCGCTGACGAGCGGCGGATCATCGTATTGGGACGGCGCGGTCGAGGTGCGCGACGTTCCGAACAATGGAGCGTTGCTCGGTTGGGGTCGCGCCCAACTGACGGGATACGCGCGACCGCTCTCATTGTGAGCGACGCCTTGCGTTCGTTGCCGGAGCAGGAG
>JAQBPL010000130.1 GCA_028287545.1 Vulcanimicrobiota bacterium
GAGCGCGGGGCGGGCGTCGTGCTCGTCGCGCTCGCCGTCCTTTTCACGCTGCAGCATTTGGCACACTAGCAGGCGCGCCACGGCTAGCCGCCCGGCGCCAGTTTGCGTCCGTCGCGTTACCGACCAAGACCGAACGCCAACGCGTCCGAGTCAATGAGGTACACTACAGGGGTCTAGTGCCAGCCGCCGACACGGCACACGCGCGGCGACTACAAACCCCGGATCGACGGCTCGTGCGACCCCAAAAGGTCGATTTCATCGTGCAGACCGCAGACGCCGACAAAGCCTCCAAGCACTCGACCGTGATCTTTTGGTCCCTTCTTGCCTCTGCGCTACTCCATCTCTTCGCATGGGCCGGTCTCACGTGGTCCGGTCACCTTTCATTTTGGCGCAACGTCCAGTTTGAACGGCCGCACGAGACGCTCATGGTTTCGTTGTCGTTGATCCGCATCGAGCGCCGCACCATTCCGCAGCCGCCAAAGCGCCCACGGCAGGCACGACGCATGGTAGCGGCGCCGCAAGGGCCCTCGCTCTCGCCACCGCAGCCGGCCGCGCTCTCTCTGCCGCCTGCCTGGGCGAAGCAAGATTTTGGTAATAAGGCCGCGACTGACACCACGCTGTGGCTGGACTGGACGAAGCAAAGCGGCACTTTCGTACCTCGCGTCTTTCTATGGCAGATGAAAGCGGTAGCAGGTTACATGCGGGGACCGTCGCTGCAAGGCGCCGTTGGGGACGTACTTGCCTCGCTACGCGCTCGGGACGCCAAAGTGTACGTCAGCAAAGCGCAGCGAGTTTGCAGCGGAAGACGTCTTGGGTGGTTCTTCTCGTACGCCAAGCCATCGGAGGATCGGCCTCTACACTACGATGAAACGCTTTTCATGGCAGGCGACACGATCTATAGGGCAACATACATACGCCGCGAGGATCAACCCGAAGATACAAAAACCCGCGATGGGTTGAACACTTTGTGCCACTGACCATCCCGCACGCAGTCTCACCGCACAAGCACGCCGGAAGCGCCGGCGTTGGCGGCTACGCTCGTCGCCCTCCCTACGCGGCACCCGGCGTTGGCAGACGCGCTCACCGGTCCGCCTGTGGGCGTTGCGGTGTGCCAAGCAACGAACTTCAAGGGCTGGGCTTCGCAGCGCTTCTTCCTCGGATACGAAAACCGCCAAGCGGTGCCCGCTGACCTCATCGGCAGCATCTGGGTAGAGCCGCGTCGGCAAGCCCGGCAGAGCAGCTGAGGTTTTGAGGCACGCACCGACGCCGCCCGGCGTGAAAACCTCCAGTCCATTGTAGGGGCCGACTCGCATATTCGCGAAAGTTCTTGAATATGGCGGTACGGGGTACGAGCCGAAGCCGGAAGCGACGCTTCAAGGACGAGCTCTATGCTGCCGTCGCGCGCGTCCCCGCCGCGCTAGCGAACGGTCACCGGCTCGAACTCCTCGACCTGCTCTCGCAACGGCCGCGCACGGTCCAGGACGTCGCCGCCGAGGCGGGCATCACGGTCGCGAACGCATCGCAGCATCTCCAGGTGCTTGCGCGGTGCGGATTGGTCGCGGTGGAGCGCCGCGGAACGTTCGCCCATTACCGCGCTGCTGGGCCGGCTGTGTATCGGCTGCTCGTCGAGCTGCGTGCCGTCGCGGAATCCGCGGATGCCTCCGTCGCGGATGCCGAGCAGGCATATTTCGGTCCGCGCGAGCCCGGAATACGGACCATTGACGAAGCGCGCGACGCGCTCGCGGACGCGCACACCGCCCTGCTCGACGCTCGTCCCCGCGCGGAGTACGAAGCCGCGCATCTCCCCGGCGCGATCAGCGCGCCGCTTGACGCTCTGCGATCCGGCAAGGTCGCCCTGCCTCGCTCGAAGCGATACGTCGTCTATTGCCGTGGACCGTACTGCGTCTTCGCAGACGAGGCGGTCGCGCTGCTGCGCGAACGCGGCCTCGAGGCCAGTCGCCTTTCGCTCGGCCCGGCGGAATGGGTCGCCGCCGGCGGCGACGTGCAGCGTGTCGGCTGAGGGGGCGGGCCCCGTTCGGCTCGGGCTTGCGGCGAACGCAACGCAATTCTGGCTGCTCGTCGCAGTGAACGCGTTCGTCGGCTCGATGGTCGGCATCGAGCGCGACGTGCTGCCGCTGGTTGGCCAGCGCGTTTTCGGCCTCGCGTCCGAAACGGCGGTCCTCTCCTTCATCGTCATGTTCGGGTTCACGAAGGCGCTCGCGAACTTGTACGCGGGCCGGACCGCGGACCGGCTGGGCCGCAAGCCGCTGCTCGTCGCCGGATGGCTCTTCGCGATCCCGGTTCCGTTCTTGCTGATGTACGCGCCGGCGTGGGGTTGGATCGTCTTCGCGAACGTCTTACTCGGGATCAACCAGGGCCTGTGCTGGTCGATGACGGTCGTGATGAAAATCGACTTGGTCGGCCCCAAAGCGCGCGGCCTTGCGATGGGCCTCAACGAGTTCGCCGGTTATCTCGCCGTCGGCGTCGCAGCGTACCTCTCCGGCGTGATCGCTGCGGCGTACGGATTGCGACCGTGGCCGTTCGCTCTGGGCGTCGTCTCAGTATTCGTCGCGCTGGCGCTCTCGGTGTTCTTCGTGCGCGAGACGCACGGGCACGCGCGCTTCGAGGCCTCGAGCGGCGAGCCGGTCAACCAAGCTGCGGGATCGTCGTTCGCTGCGCTGTTCGCGCGCGTCTCCTGGAAAGACCGCACCCTCTCCTCCATCAGCCAGGCGGGACTCGTGAACAACCTCAACGACGGCCTGGCCTGGGGACTGCTGCCGTTGCACTTCGCCGCCGCCGGTCTCGCGATCGAGCGCATCGCGATCCTCTCGGCCGTCTATCCGGTGACGTGGGGAGTTTTCCAACTTCTCACGGGCGCACTGTCGGACCGCGTCGGCCGCAAATGGATGATCGCCGGCGGCATGTGGGTGCAGGCGGTCTCGATTGCGGTCTTCCTTGTCCCGGTGAATTTCGCGCTGTGGTTCGCCGCGGCCGTGCTGCTCGGCGTCGGGACGGCCATGGTGTACCCGACCCTCCTCGCCGCGATCGGCGACGTCGTCGATCCGCTGGTGCGCGCGTCCTCCGTCGGGGTGTACCGGTTGTGGCGAGACTCCGGCTACGCGTTCGGCGCGCTGATCTCCGGGATCGTCGCTCACCAGCTGGGTCAGGACGCCGCGATCGCGGTCGTCGCCGCGCTCACGCTCGGCTCGGGCGGGATCGTCGCCGTGCGCATGCGGGAGACGCTTTGGTACTCTCGCCGCGCGCTTTCGACCAGAGGTGCATCGCTATGATCTTTCGACAGATCCTTCGAGCCGAGACCGGCTGCGCATCCTACGTCTTCGGTTGAAGCGGCCAAGGCCGCGCAGCGGTCGTCGATCCTCAGTTCGAGGTCGCTCAATACGTGGAAATCGCGAACCGCTACGGCATGCGGATCGAAGCGGTGTTCTCGACCCACGTTCATGCTGACCATCGCTCCGGTGAACGTGAACTCGCGGCCTTGGCCGGCGCCGCGAACTACCATCATCGTTCCGCTGAGCTGGAATATGCGTTCACGCCACTCGACGACGGCGCGGAGATATCCCTCGGCAACGTCGTCGTTCGCGCGCTCCACACGCCGGGACACACGCCGGAGAGCCTTTCGTTCCTCGTCACCGATCGCACGCGATCCGACGAGCCGTGGATGGTTCTTTCCGGCGACACGCTCTTCGTCGGCGACGTCGGAAGGCCCGATTTCGGCGGCGATGATGCCGGACGCCAGTTGCATGCTTCCCTGCAACGGCTCCTCGCGCTCCCGGACTATGTGGAGGTCTACCCGGCCCACATATCGGGAAGTCCGTGCGGACGTGCGATGAGCGGCAAACCCTCCTCGACGATCGGGTTCGAGCGCCGCCACAATGGCGCGCTTGCGCACGCCGACCCAGACACGTTCGTCGCCGCACTCTTCGAAGGGCTGACTCCCAAGCCGCCCGGCTTCCTGGAAATGATCGCAACGAATCGCCATGGCGGCGAGGCAAGGACGCGGGGCGTTTGATACTCGGTTAGTGGCGCAACGCGACGCCCAGAACCGCGCCCAGCCCGACGTATGCCTGATCGGGGATTCGCTTAGCGAGGAACGGTGCGGCTAGGACCACGAGGAGAAGCGCGGCGGTGAAGCCGTCGACGATGATCGGACGACCGATCAGATACGTCGTCCCGGCAAGGACGCCGACGACCGCGACCGTCACGCCGCGCACGAACCCCGCGACGCGCGGATGTCCGCCGTAGCGCAGCAGCAGCGGCGTCGCGACCACGGTGAGGATGATCGAGGGCAGAAAGATGCCGAGCGTCGCGGCCAGCGCGCCGGCGAAGCCGGCCACCGCGTAGCCGACGAACGTCGCCGTGATGACGACCGGTCCGGGCGAGATCATGCCGATCGCGACGGCGTCGACGAAGGTCCGGTTGTCCAGCCAATGATACTGGTCGACGACGTACGTTTTCACGAACGACACGACGACCAGCCCGCTGCCGAAGACCAGAAATCCCGTTTTGAAAAAGAACCAGAACAGCGCCGGAGCGAGCCCCGCCGACGGCGGTACGATCGCGCCGAGCAACGCCGGTACACCGACGGCGTGCATCTTCGGCGCGACCGGCGCGACGGGCGCAGCCGGAACCAACTTTGCTCGGGGCGCGAACGCAAAGATGCCCAGGACCCCCGCGGCCAGGAACAGCCAGACCAGCTCCTCTTTCAATGCGATGGTCACCGCGCAGGCGACGATTGCAACCGCCCACGCGGCGTAATCGCGCTTGAGGGTCTTGCGGCCAAGGTTCCAGCTCGCGCGCAAAATCAGCGCGACGACGACCGGGCCGATGCCGTAAAAGAGGCCGCGGGTGATGCCCGCACCGGCGAACCGTTCGTAGAACGCGGCGATCGTGACGACGATGGCGAACGGCGGGAGCGCGAACGCGACGGCCACTGCAAGCGCGCCCGGTATGCCGTGCGTAACGTAACCGCAGTACACGCCGAGCTGATAGGCCATCGGGCCGGGGCACGCCGTCGCGATGGCGAGCCCGCGCTCGTACGACGCCTCGTCGATCCAACCGCGCTTCTCGACGAGATCCCGGC
>JAQBPL010000405.1 GCA_028287545.1 Vulcanimicrobiota bacterium
TAGTACAGCAGCGCCGGGATCGCGCAGCAGGCGGTGGCGAACCACAACAGCTGGACCGCGCGTTCCCGGAGCGGCGCGAAGAACGCGATGGCGAGCGCCGGGCTCGTGTACGTCAACGCCGTCCCGAACATGCCCGCGATGAGGTACGGGGGCTGGTGCACGACTCGCGGCGGCTCGACCAGATAGAAGTGCAGCTGCATCACGAGATTCTTCAGCGCGAACGGCGGCGCCGGGTCGGTTTTCCCGATGTCCATGATCCGGTAGAACTTGGTGAAGCCGACGTCGGCGAACGTGCCCCACCGCACCTCGTTGTACCAGACCGATGGAATGGCAAAGACTCCGACGACGCCGGCGGCGCGGGCCAGCCTCCACGGCGAACGCACGATCTGCGGCCACACCGCGACCAAATAGGCCGGCGCCGCGAGAAACATCGGGTAGCGGCAGAACGCCGCGGACAGCGCCCACAGCGCGACGAGCCATGGACGCCGCTTCCCGAGACATTCGGCGATCGCGAGCAGCGTGAACGCGACCGCGCCCGAATGCGCGATGAACCACACGTCTCCGGTGGCGCCGCAGTACGCGTAGCTCGTGCCGAACAGCAGGAACGCGACCAGCAGCACGGACCAGCGCACCGGCACGCCGACCCGGCGCGCAACGAGCCACGCCGCAGCGATGCCGATCGCGCTCAGCAGGATTGCCAGGAGGGTCTCGTTCGCCTGCAGCCCCCAGATCGCCACCATGGGAAGCAGCAGCACCGCCGGCAGCGGCGCTTCGTAGACGTACATGCGCCCGTGGTAGGGGATCGAGTCGATGTAATCGCCCGGGAAATGCGGGAGATAGGTGAAGCCGTGCAGCCAGGCATTCGCCTCCCACACGAAATTGTTGAACACGGTCGGCTGGAAGCGCGAGTAGATGCCGAGCACGACGATGGTCGCGAGAGCCGCGACGGCCGCCGCCAGCCGATCCCCCTTGGTGATCTCCACGCCGCACACCGAGGTCTGCGATCGCCCAACGGACGTCATAGCCTCCCGCTTCACCAAAAGGCGAGCGCCCGCCCGCTGTGCTCCTCTGTCACCCTGAGTTTGTCGAAGGGCGGGTCAGCCTGACGGTGTTGGGGCGGCGCCGTTGCGGGTCTCCGCGTCGAGGATGCTGTCGATGATGCCGTAGTCGCGCGCGTCGTTCGGCGTCATGTAGAAGTCGCGTTCGAGATCGCGCAGGACTTCGTCGGCGGTCTTGCCGGTCGTGCGCTCGTAGATCTCGGCGAGGATGCGGCGGATCGCAACGAGTTCGCGCGCGTGGATCTCGATGTCCGTCGCTTGTCCGCCGATTTGTCCGATCCACGGCTGATGGATCAGGATCTTGCTGTACGGCAGCGCCATGCGTTTCCCACGCGCGCCTCCGGTGAGCAGCACGGAGGCGGCCGACGCGGCGAAACCGGCGCAGATCGTTGCGACGGGCGGTCGGATCAGCTGCATCGTGTCGTAGATTGCAAGACCCGCGCTGACGCTGCCGCCCGGGCTGTTGATGTACATGTCGATGTCGCGTTCGGGATCCTCGCGTTCGAGGAACAGCAATTGCGCGATGACGACGTTCGCCATGCCGTCGTCGACGGTGCCGGTGACGAACACGATGCGCTCCTGCAGCAGTCGCGAGTAGATGTCGTACGACCGTTCGCCGCGCGCGGTCTGTTCGACGACGATCGGAATCAAGCTCATGCCCGCAGTATAACGAACGTTCGCCGCTGGGTGCCGAACGGTCCGCCGAAAGCGGCCGGGCCCGCAAAAGCGGCCACGCGGCGGAGGTTCGCGCGCGTGCGACGGCCGAATGTTCGGCCATGAACACGCTGACCGAAGCGCAGCGCGAACGCGTTCTCGCGCTGCTGCGGGAGGGAAAGACGCTGCGGCGTATCGAGCGCGAAACCGGTCATCGCCGCGAAACGATCGCCGCGTACGGCCGTCGGGCGCGTCTCCTCGACGGCGACGTCGCCGACCTCGATGCGGAGCGCGAGCCGGCGTCGGCGTGCGAGCCGCACCGCGATGCAATTCTCGACGGACTCGCCGGCGGCGCATCGCTGCGCGCGATCCACCTCGAGCTGACCGAGCGCGACGGTTTTCGCGGCAGCTACAGCACGCTCAAGCGGTACGTTCGCACGCGGCTCGCGCCGGAAGCGACGATGCTCCTGGCGGCGTAGCCGAGCAGGCAAGCAATGGTACCGTGGCATCGGTCACGATTTTCACCGAGGCGCTGAAGAACGGTAAACCGGCGGACGAACACTAGAGTCCGCTGATGCTTTTTTCACACGGGTCCTTTTCGCGCAATTCCGCCCCCGCCGCGCTCCTCGCAGCGTCGCTGCTGCTTGGGGCGGCGTCCGCTCCGGCGGTCGCGGGCGCTCGGGATCTGAGCATGGTCGGCCGCTATGCGGACGCGCTGGGCACGGCGAACGGCCGCCTGCCGGTCGCCGTGCGGCGCGACCTCGCCGAACGACTGCTGCTGCTCTCGTCGTACTACAAGCTCGATCCGTGTCTGCTCGGCGCGCTAGTGACGGTCGAATCTTCCTGGCGCGCGCGTGCGGTCTCGCCGGTCGGCGCGCTCGGATACGGCCAGCTCATGCCGGGCACGGCCGCGTCGCTCAACGTCGATCCGCTGGAGCCGTACGAGAACCTCGACGGAACGGCGCGCTATCTGCGCCGGGCGATGAACCGCTACGTGACGCGCGATCTTCAAACGCGCATGCGGCTCGCGCTGGCATCCTACAACGCGGGGCCGGCGGCGGTCGCACGGTACAACGGGGTCCCGCCGTATCG
>JAQBPL010000031.1 GCA_028287545.1 Vulcanimicrobiota bacterium
TGAGCATCGCGGCGTCAGATGCGCCATTCCCAGCAGTTCCAGTAGTTCGAGATGTACGACGCCGGCTTCCACCCCTTGAGGTCGCTGTTCACCGCCGAATAAGACGTCTGCCAGTAGAGAAACACGACCGGTACGAGTTCGTGCACTCGCTCGGCCTCCTTCTGGTAGAGCGCCTTGCGTTTGGCGTGGTCGTACGTCAGCAGCGCTTCGTGGCTGGTGCGGGTCAGCACGGGATCGTTCAACCAGGTCGTGTTCGCGCCGTGCGGCGGGATGAACTTGCCGCTCCAGAGCCCTTCGTTGTCGGGATCGGGGGCGTTGGTGTAGATGGTGAACTCGCCGTCGAACTTGCCGGTGTAGATCGGACCGTTCTGCGCGAAGAGGACGTTGGGCGGATAGTTCTTGATCTCGAGGTCGACGCCGATCGCCTTGAGCTCCTGCTGCATCTGCACTTCGGCCTGCACGTTCGCCGGCTTCGAGGGCGTGGTGGAGACGGAGAAGGTCAGCGGCACGCCCCCCTTGGCGCGCGCGCCGCCGGGGCCCGCGATCCAGCCGGCCTCGTCGAGCAGTTTCTTCGCGGCGGCGACGTCGTACGGGTAGTTGGTGATTCCCCTCGGCGCGGCCCACGAAGTCGGCAGGATGTCGCTGACGGCGCGCACGTTGTAGCCGTGGTAGATCGTCCGGTTGATGCCGTCCCAGTCGATCGCTTGCGCGATCGCGCGGCGGACGCGCGCGTCGGAGAGCTGCGGCTGCGCGGTGTTGAATTCCAGCCGGCGGTAGTTCGCACTGAGCTGCTTCGTGACGGCATAGCCGGTCAGCCCGCCGAGGCGCGGGATCTGGATCTCCGGCACCGACTCGTACACGTCGACTTCGTGCGTCTGCAATTCGTTGAACAGCGTGTCGGCGTTCGGCACGATCTTGTAGACGATCTCGTCCAACCCGGGCTTGCCGCGCCAGTAGTAGGGATTCGGCTTGAAGACGAGCGACGAGCCGTGGTTCCACTGCGCGAGCACGAACGGGCCCGAAGAGATCGGTTTGGTGTTGTACGGCGCGCGGTTGATGTCGGGCAAGTTCTCGAGCAGGTGCGCCGGCAGCGGCGGGAAGGCGGCGCCGCCGAACGCCCAGATCCCCAGGATTCCGGAATAGATCTGCTTGAGGTGCACGACCGCCGTGTACGGGTCGGGCAGGTCGACCTTCGTGATGATGTCCCAGCCGACGCGCAGCTTCGTGTTGTTGCGGTCGTTCATCACCGCGCGCCAGGTGAACGCGAAATCCCGCGCGTCGTACGGCGCTCCGTCCGACCAGCGCATGCCGCGGCGAAAATGCAGCGTGATCGTCTTGCCGTCGCGCGAAATCCCGCCGTTCTCCTGCGTCGGTACGTCGCTGACGGCGGACGGCACGAGATTCCCGTCGGGATCGTACCGGAAGATCGGCTCGTCGATGAGGTTGGCGACTTGATCCGCCGCGTCGCTGTGCGCGAACATCAGGTTGAGGTTGTCGGGCTCTTCACCGGCCGAGCCGATCACGAGCCGGCCGTGGTGCGTCCAGACGTTGCCGCTCGACGCCGAGGCGTCGTGCTGCACCGGCGCGCATGCGACGGCGAAGACCGCTAGCGCAGCGGCGATCGAGAAAAGTCCCTTAGGCATGCAGCGGTTGTCCTTTGGCGATCGCGGGCGCCACGGCATCATAGAAGGCGTGCGGGCCGTTGCGCACGAGGTCGTCGCACGGCAGCCCGGTCTCGGCGCGCGCGCGTTCGATGTGTTCGCGCGCTTCGTCCTCGCTGCAATCGCGCGTGTTCAGCGCGATCCCGATCACGCGGGCGGGCTTCACCGTGGCGCACAGCGCTTCGTACGTGCGAATCAAGGTGCGGTAGGAGAGGATCGGGATGTCGTAGTCTTCGATCTGCGTGCGCGCGACGCTGTGCACTAGGATCAGCGCGTCGGGCGCGCCGCCGAACAGCAGGGCCAAGGTCACCGGCGCGAAGGCGGGGTTGTTGATGCCGCCTTGGCCTTCGAGAAAGAGCAACTCGCTCGCGCGCCGCTCGCCTTCGAGGACCAGCTGTTCGGCGGCGCCGGGCGCGAAGTCCGCGACCACGCGGTCGATCGCCGGTCCCCAGCCGGCGATCGCGATGCCGATCTGACCGGTGGCGTCGAAGGCCGCGTCGACGCCGCGGTCGCGCGCAGCGCGCAGCAGTTCGAGCGATGCCGTCATCTTCCCGACGGCGGCGTCGCTGCCGACCGTGAGCACGATGCGCGCGCGCACGTCCCAGGCGGCGCCGGAGAACAGCGGTGCGGCCGGCGGCAAGCGCAGATCCCAGATCCGCGAGTCGTGCGCGCGGGCGAGCTGCGCGAACTCTTCGTCGTCGTTGAGCATCACGTGCAGCCCGCTCACGATCTCGAGCCCGGCTTGCAGCCCGCTGCGGATCGCGTCGCGGAACTCGTCGGGCAGCCGGCCGCCGGCCGGCGCGATCCCGACCAGCAGCGACGTCGGCCGATACTTCATCCCGTCGTCGAACGACGCGACGATCGGCGCGTCGCTCTGCAGATACGGCAGGACGTCGCGCAGCGTCTTGCCGGCGTGATCGGGATCGACGACCGCCACGACGGCGTCAGCCGAGTAGCGAATCACCCCGTGCGCCATCTTCGCCGACCGCGACGTCAGCGCGTGCGGCGCCAGCACGATGTACCGTCGTGTCACGCAACCCCTACAATGTCATCCTGAGCTTGTCGAAGGACCCCCAGCCCCGGCCCGTCCGGCAGAACGATCTTGCCGTCGGCGTAGGTGATGCCGCTGAACGGATCGCGCGCCGTGAGGAACGGCCCGTCGAGATCGGCCCAATCGACCAGCGGGCTCAGGTGCGCCGCTGCGGTGGTCAGAATCTGCGACTCCACCATGCAGCCCAGCATGATCTTGAAGCCCATCGCGCGCGCGGTGTGGATCATCGCCAGCGCGCCGCGGATGCCGCCGCATTTGACCAGCTTGACGTTGATGCCGTCGACGCAGCCGAGCAGCGCCGGCAGATCGTGTGCGTCTTTCGAATCTTCGTCGGTGACGATCGGAATCGGCGAGCGCTCGCGAATCCAGCGCAGGCGCTCCGGCGTGCCGGCCGGGATCGGCTGTTCGCAGAATTCGATGTCGTGCTTCGCCATCTCGCCGAGCAGCGCGACGGCCGCCTCGGGCGTCCACGCCTCATTCGCATCGATGCGAATCGTGCCGCGATAGATCGAGCGAATCGCCTCGACCGTTTCGAGCTCCGCGCCGTGACCGAGCTTCACCTTGATCACCGGATGCGCGCCGACTTCACGGACCTTGTCGAGCGTCTCGGCCAGCGGCGCGATGCCGATCGTGAACGACGTGCGCGGCGTGCGCGCCGGATCGAGTCCGAGCAGGCGCCACAGCGGGCGGTCGAGGTCCTTGCCGATGGCGTCGTGCAGCGCGATGTCGAGGCCGCACTGCTGCGCCGGCGTCAGCCCGGCGAGGAGCGTTTCGAGCGCGTAGGGATCGTCGCCGAGCGGATGCCGCTCGAGTCCTTCGCGCACGCTGGCGACGCTCTCGCCGTAGCGTTGACTCGGCGCGCTTTCGCCGAGCGCTTCGATCCCGTTCCAGCGCAGCCGCACGACGGCCGTCGGCGCGACCGACTCCGATGAACGCGCGATCGTGAACGTATGTTTGAGCGGGAGGTCGAGCGGCTCGACCGTCAACTGCATCGGCACGCGGAGGCGTTCACGCTTTGCCAAGCGCCGCCTGCTTGGGTCGTGCTGAGGGGTCATGCGCCGCGCCTCGACCGTGCGTTGCGCGTGTCAGGAATTACCGTGCCGCTGTCGGAAGGCCCGTCCTGCGCTTGCGCGACCGTACTGGGCGACTCGCGGGTGCGGCCTTTACAACTGGGCCCGTTGCCACGGCCAGGGTCGTAATCGTCACGCCGAACTCGTTCTCTATCTCGAAGGTAAGGTCGGCCAGCAGCGGCAGAACACCCGGCTTGTCGGCATGGCTGACCGACACCGCGTAGTCGAACCCGTGGCTTCCGCGACTGAGGGTCGCAACATCTGCGATGTCCTTGAGACGCGCGATGTACGCCGCGGTCGCCCGGGTCAATCGGCTCGCGGCTTTCTCGACTGCTTCGGCGACGTCGCCTCGAAGGTCGGTAACGGTCATTTCAGCGTCTCCAGGTCCCGTATGAGGCTCTTCGACATCTCGATCCACCTGCCCGTCTGAGCCGCGTCGTAGGGTTCGTGGACGATGCTCGGACCATAGTCTGCTTCGATGCGAATTTGCATGAGTGCGTTGAGGTTCCGGTAAGCCTCTTGATCGGAGTAGATTCCCGACCCAATACCTGGGCTAGACCCCGGGTCCGTTACGCTCCCGCGCTTGTTGCCGGTGTAGAGGGCGTAAACGACATGGGGAATCTCTGCGTGGCTGAAGTCCGAATCTCTGACGCGTTCGCCGGCGCGGACGTGCGTCGCTTGGACGCCGAATTTGCCGGCGAGATGACACGCCAACGCGTAGACGACGTAATACGCGCGTGCTACCGCCTGAAGCCGCTGTCCGCCCGCGTTTAGTGAATCCCGCGCAAGGATAAGGCGACCGCGAAGGGCGCCATATTGTGCAAGATTCTGCGCTGAGATGGGATTGCGGCTCATCAGGGTTTTCGGTTTCCTATTACCGAGCAACCAGCCAAACGGAAAGACCCGCGGCGAGCGGCTGACCGCAACAAAAAGGCCGATCCTGTCAAGTCCTTGACGCCGGGTATACGATACAGCAGCGACGACGACTGCGGCGGAACGCGGAGGATCCACGGTGGTGGACCAACGTCGAAACCAAGGGAGCATCAGCTCCGGATACGACCGGTTGCCCGACCCCACAAGGGCCGGACACTGGGCGCCCGGGCCGCACCCACCTGCCACAGGCAGGTCTTCAACCAGGATCTAGACGTCCGCTGCGGTCTCGTCCACTCTT
>JAQBPL010000044.1 GCA_028287545.1 Vulcanimicrobiota bacterium
GAAACGCGTTCTGATTGAGCTGGACGTAGTCACCCGACTTGACGAGGCCTGCGCTCGCAGGAGCTGTCGGGAATCGCTTCGTCAGCGCCGTATAGTCCTCGCCCGCATCAGGCGCGCGAGCGGCCACGTACACCAAAGCGGTGACCTTCGGATCGACACCGGCTTCGGTGGCGACCATCCCGCCGTACGAATGAGCTGCGAGCACCGTCGGACCGTCCTGCATCGCGAGCGCTCGGCGAACGGCCGCAACGTCGTCCGTGAAGGAGGTTAGCGGATTTTGAACCGCGGTCACACGCATGCCGGCGGATTGAAGCCGAACGATAACCTCAGACCAGGACGATCCATCCGCATAAAGGCCATGCACCAGCACCACGTTGCGAACGGCAACGGCTGCGCGAGCTTTCTGGACACCAAGCGACGGCGCCGCGACTCCCGCCGCGAGAGCGGCCGAAAAAGTACGTCGATCAATCATGGTGCTCTGTCCCTTACCCACTCCGCTCGTAGCACGGTAAGGATCGCCGAAAACTGGTCCTCAGCGTGAGCCGACCGCAGCCTTGAGCCTGACACGGACCTGCTGTGCGAACGCTACCACGGTGAAGTCGGCACTGATACCACCCACCAGGGTCACGTCACTGATCGCCTTGCTGGACGTTTCCGCGCGAGCAACCTTCATTCAGCGGCGGAGAACCACACGCCGCGCGCGATCGCGAGGGCGTTCACGGTGCCGACGAGGACGAGGCCGACGGCGAGCGCGGCGAATAGGCCGTTCATCGAACCCGTCAGCTGCAGCAGCGCCCAGCCGCCGAGCGTTGCCGCGAGAAAGCGCATCGTGCTGGCGACGAGCGGCCAGGCCAGCCGGCCCGCACCCTGCGAGGCGAAATACAGCGCCATGCCGGCGCCGAAGAAGCCGAAGAACGGGCCGACCGCGCGAAGATACGCGCTGCCGGCGGTGAGCATGCCCGGCTCGTTTCCGAACAGCCGCAGCCACGCATCGGGCCAGATCGCCGCGGTGATTCCCACCGCTTCCGTCATGGCGAACGCGATCGCCGCGCCGGTGAACGCGACGCGGATCGCGCGCGCTCGATTTCCCGCGCCGATGTTCGCGCCGACCATCGCGACGAGCGGACCGCCGACGCCGAACGCGAGCGGCACCAGCAAATATTCCAGTCGCGCACCGGTTCCGTACCCGGCGACCGCGTCCGTTCCGAAACCGTGGCCGACGAGTGCGGTCGTGATGCCGATCGTCAGATTCGACTGCACCGTCGTGACGGAGGCGACGGCACCGATGCGGAGGATCTCATGGAACAGCGGCCAGCGCAGCCGCGCAGCGTGCACGCGCAGCCCGGCGCGTCCGCTGAGCAGGTACCACAGCAGCACGGCGTTCGCGGCGGCATAGAATACAATCAGCGCGACGCCGCCGCCCGCGATGCCGAGCGCCGGGAACGGACCGATTCCAAAAATCAGCAACGGTGAGAGCGGGACGAGCAGCACGACGCCGCCACAAATTACCAACGCCGGAACGAGCATGTTGCCGGTTCCGCGAATCACGCTGGTCAGCGCGGCACTCAGCCAGATCAGAACCATGCCGGCGAACACGACGTTCGAGTAGGTGAGCGCGGCGTCGAGCGACGCGCCGTGGCCCCCGAGCGCGGTGTAGAGCTGGCGGCCGAAGACGAGCGCGAGCACGGTGAACAGCGCGCCGAGCGCGACGTCGATCACGATCGCGTGGAGGACGAGCGCGTCCGCTTCGTCGCGGCGGCGCCCGCCGAGCGCGCGCGCGACGGCCGAGGATATCCCGCCGCCCATCGCGCCGTTCGAGATCATCTGCATCAGCATGATCCCGGGAAAGACGAGCGCCATGCCGGTGAGCGCGTCGATGCCGAGGCGGCTCACCCAGAACGTCTCGATGAGCCCGCTCGCGGCTTGCGCGAACATCACCAGCACGTTCGGCCACGCCAATCGCAGCAGCGTCGACGCGATCGGTCCGTCGAGGAGCACGCGCGTTCGGGCGCTGTGTTCCGGCAGGGCGGTCGCGGCAACGGTCGCGGTCATGGCGTCTTTCTGCTTCCGGCACTGGTTTCTTTACAAAACCACCCTTGCACCCTACCACAGCCTGGTAGCATAATGCAACCAGCATGAAACGAACGAGCCACGAGGCCGCGAACTGCCCGATTGCGCGCAGCCTGGACGTCATAGGCGACTGGTGGACGCTGCTGATCGTCCGCGATGCGTTAGCCGGTAAGCGCCGGTTCGGCGAGTTCCAGCGGAGCCTCGGGGTCGCCAAAAACGTGCTCGCGGCGCGGCTCCGGGCACTCGTCGCTGAGGGCATCCTCGAAATGGTGCCGGCGTCGGACGGGAGCGCCTACCAGGAGTACGCGCTCACGGACAAAGGCCGCGGCCTCTTCCCCGTGCTGGTCGCGCTAGGCCAATGGGCGCACGCGCATCTCTTCGAACCAGAAGAACCCCGCGCGGCCGTGGTCGATCGCGCCAGCGGCCGGCCCTTGCGAAAACTCGAATTACGCGCCGAGGACGGCCGCCTACTCAAACCGGGAGAAGCCGAAGTCCGCCTCCTCGCACGCTGATACGCCAAGACGCTCGCGTAAGAGCTTGTCGAGCCCCACTGTCACCCCGAGCTTGTCGAGGGGCCCTCGTCACGCCGCGCACCCAACCACGCACTTCGCGCGACAGCAGCCACGCCCCCCAGCACCGCCGCATTGACCGCCAGCGCCACAAGCCCGGTATTGATCCCCGCAACCTGCCCTTGCTGCGTCGCCGCAAAATACACCAGCACGATCAATCCCGCAACGATCCCCGCACCCACCGCAACCGCCGGCGGCCGACGCGTCATGACGCCAAGCACGACGCCCGGGAACAACTGCGTGATCCCGTTGTAGCCGATCAGCAGCAGCCCCACCAGCGTCGTGCGCGCCAACGCCCAGAACGCAAACGCCAGCAACGCCACGACGAGCACGAGAATCCGCGTCGTGCGAGTCTCCCCCGCCGCATCGCGCACGAGCCCGTAATCCGCAAACACGTTCTTCCCGACAATGCTCGCCGCCGCAAGCAGCTGCGCGGCAGCCGGAATGAGCGCCGCCAGCGTGCCGGCGGCCGCAACGCCGCCAAGAACCCACGCCGGATAATACTTCTGCACGACGAGCATGAACGACTGATCCGCCGCCGCGTCTTTCAGCCCCGGCAGCACTTCCAGCGCGGTGAAGCCGGCAAAGAACACGAGCAGCAGCATCACTTGGTAAAACGGCAGAAAGATCGCGTTGCGGCGCAGCGTGTCCTCGTCGCGCGCGCTGTAGATCGCCGCCATCGACTGCGGCCACATGAAGAAACCGCACGCCGTGAGGATCGTCGTCGTGACGACCCACGTGATCCCGTTCGGCGCGGTCGGCCCGGCGATCGTGAGCCAGTTCGGATGGTCGCGCAGCACGGCGTCGAGAGCGCCCGCCGGCGAGCCGAAGAAGTGCGCCGGCAACGCGAGCCCGGCGAAGAGCACGCCGACGAGCACGAGCGCGTCCTTGACGATGCTCGCGAAGGCCGCGCCGCGCAGCCCGGTGACGAACGTGAAGATCGCAACGACGAAGAACCCGATCGCGACCGCCGCGAACGGATTGATTGCGCCGTAGCCTGCGATCTGCAGCAGAATCTGCAAGCCGGTGAGTTGCAAAGTGACGTACGGCACGAGCATCAAGAAGCCGAGCACCGCGACGAGCGCGCCGAGCCGGCGACTGCCGTACCGGTCGCTGAAGAAGTCCGGCCCGGTTAGCATCCCGCGTTCGCGAGCGATGCGGTGGATCGGCGGTGCGAGAAAGAACGAGATGACGTACGCGACCGTGCCGTAGGCGAGAATGTAGTACGCCGGCGCACCCTTCCCGTACGCCCAGCCGGCTGCACCGAGGAACGTGAAGGTCGTGTAGATTTCGCCCGCGAGCAACAGCCACAGCAGCAGAGCGCCCATCCGCCGCCCGCCGACGATGTACTCTTGCGGGTCCATCACGACGCCGCGCACGCCGCGCAGGCCGAACAGCATCGTGCCGGCAACGACGGCGGCGACGATGCCGAGCGCAATCGCGGCGTTCACGACGTGCGGCTCCGGTACGCGACCCACATGAACGCCGGCGTGAGCAGCACCCATGCGACGATCCACGCGAGGACGAACGGCAGACCGAGGATCCGCGGCTCCAGCCGGTTCGCGACCACGACGCCGAGCGTCAGGGCGAGCACGGGGATTGCGGCACAGACGAATGCGGTGACCCGGGACGGCATCGAGTGCCTCATTCCCATGTGTGTCGGGCGGCTACCCGCTCGGGCGACACCGAGCCCACGCCCGCTCCCGCCTTATTCACGGTCGAAACGCCCAGCGAGGCAACGATTCGCGCCCTCGATGAGGTTGCGGGAATTGCCCCTTTTCTCGAAGCGGCATCGGAGCAGTCGTGCCCACTCTTGTGAATTACGACCCAGGCGTTCTGAGCGTCCTATTCGATGCGAATCCGTTGCCGATGGCGATGTTCTACGCCGATACGATGGAGCTCTTCGCCGTCAACGATGCGTGGCGCCGGATCCGCGGCAACGGCAGCCTCCTTGAAGTCGAAATCCAGCGATCGCGCCAGTTCGTGCACGAGGGACGCGCCGCGCACCTTGCGACGTGCTTCGACGTGTCGGAGCGCAAGCGCGCGGCCGAATCGCTGCACGCCAACAGCATTTTGCTGGAGACGGCGGACGGCGTGACGGGGATCGAAACGTTCTCGCTCGATTTGCGCACCGGCGAGCAAGAGAACCCCTCTCGCGGCGCACCGCTCATGACGCGTCCGACTGCGGGCGACGTGCCGCACAGCATCGCGGATCAGCAGCCGTTCGAGAGCGACTTCGCGGGCGGCGCCGGAGACGAGACGCGCTGGTTCCATTCGGGAACGCAGTTGGTCTACGGCGAGGATGGCGAGCCGACGCACATCGTCGGCGTGACGGCCGACGTGACGGAGCGCCGCGCGATGGCCGATCAGCTCCTCGCGCGCGCCTACCGCGACGTCCAGACGGGTCTTCCGAACCGGGAAGCGATGCTGCTCGATGGGATCACGCTGACCGAGTCGACGACGGGTATGCTCCTGGTGCACACGCACATGGTGGCGGGTTTTGCCGAGCGGGACCACGATCTGAAGACGCGCGTCATGCAGGAAGCGGCGCGGGTGATCGTCGAGATCGCTTCGTCCGCCGCGACCGTGGTCCGTTATGCCGACGAGGTCTTCGCCGTCGTGACCTCGCAGCGTGGTCGAAACCGCTCGCTCGTGCTGTTGGCGAAGAGACTCTTGAGGGGCTTCGAGCAGCCACTGCGCATCGGTGACGAGGAGTCGGTCGTCAATCCGTCGATCGGGATCGCCGCCGAGCGCGGGCAGCGGCGCGACGCCACGCTGCTCTGCCACGAAGCCGAGTGCGCTCTGGACGTCGCGCGGCACAACGACTCGCACATCGCCGT
>JAQBPL010000057.1 GCA_028287545.1 Vulcanimicrobiota bacterium
ATCAGTTCACGATATTCGGGGGTCGCGTCGGGCCCAAGCCCGGACGCGCGCTCGATCATCTTCGCCACAGTGTATCCCTTCGACGTCGACCCGCTGTGTTCGCCCTGACCGGAGGATTTCCCAAGCCGGGACCGCCACCGGCCGCCGGGCCGTGTTAGAGTAGGCGCATGGCTGGGTTGTACGGCGTCACTGCGAGTATGGCTAGCTCGCTCGCTCTGCTAGCAGCTAGTCCCGCCCCGAGCGCCCCGGCGCAGGGCCCCGTGACGGCAATCGTCCTCCGGAGCAGCGGCGGGTTCGTCTCCCGCCGCGATGTGGTGTGGTACACCTCGGCCGGCGCTCGCATGCACGGCCGCCGCGACGAGCGCAACGGGCTGTTCAAAGCCAGCGTGCGGTTCGCCGAGGTCCGACGGATCGTCGCCCAAGCGGATCTCTGCTCGCGAACCGCCGGCGCGCCGACGCGGGCGGCGATGGACGTACCGGTCTACCAGTTGAGCGTGCGCTGCGGCGACGGAACGTGGCTCTTCTTCACGAGCTACGGCTCCTATGAATGGCTCGGCGAACCGCATATCCGCTCCGCCGTCATCGCGTTGACCCACCTCACCGACGGCCTCGACTGGCACGCCGAAAACAGCAACGCGCTCCCACCGGACGACGGAATCCTCCCCCGCCACGTCATTTCAAGCCCCCGCGTCATTCCGAGCTAGTCGAGGAACCTTCGTCGTCAGCCCGAGCGCAGCCGAGGGCTGACCCCGAATCTTCGCTACCGGCAACATGAGGGGTCGGCCGTCGACTACGCTCCGGCCGACGACGAGGGTCGCTCGACAAGCTCGCGATGACACGCTACCTCGCGATGACGGCTACCTCGCGATGACGGCCACCTCACGATGACGGCCTTAACTCGCGACGACATGGCGTCATTTCACCGCGCACGTTCCCAACTTCGGATAGGTCGGCTTCACGCCGGGGATCGGGCCGAGTTTCACCGTCTTGAGCGCGGGGCTCGGGGTCGTCGGAAACGGCGTCGATCCGGCCGGGTAGCAATTCGCCGCCAGCAGGTATGCCGTCACGTTGGCGTATTCCGCCGGCGTGAGCGAGCCTGGGTTCGAGAACGGCATGTTCTCGAAAATCGTCGTGCGCAGTTCGCTCAGCGTCCATTTGTTCTGCTGCGCGTTCTTCAAGAACTCGGTACCGGCGACGCCCGGCCCCGCCGTTCCCTGCAGATCCGCGCCGTGACATTGCAGACACGCGCGCGCATACACCTTGATCCCGGCGTGCGCTTGGGCGGCGGTGTACGGCGCAGCCACGGCCGTCCGCGCGACCAGGCGCGTGCGCTCGAGGCGAGAGACCTTGCCGCACGATGCCGACGCGGCCCGAGCCAGCGGCGCGTACAACACGACCGTATCGCCGACGAGCTCGACCCGGCTGACGCCGAGCCCCACCGGAATCCCCGCCGCCGCAGCGCTCCGCGGCAACACGACGTACGCCAATTTGCCCGCGACGACGCCGTATGCGGGCGCGCTCTTCGGCGCAACGCAGCCGGAGACGACGGAGGCACCGGCGGGAACGGCGAGCGACGTGTTCGCGAGCGCACCGTTCAGACCGCCGAGGACGCCGCCCTCGGACGATCGGCCCGCGACGAGCGCAAGGCTCGCGAGCGCACGCGTCAGATCCGCCTGATAGTCTTCCATCTGTTTCTGGCCGAGCGCGCTTTGCAGGTTCGCCGCCGCCGCAAGCACGTTCGCTTTCGCACCTTGCACGGCGGGCGTCCAAAGCGACGAGCCGGTTTGGTCCAGCATCCGGTCGAGATGGCCGAGCGTCCCGACGCCGTCGCCGGGATCGCCGAACGGTGCCGCGTAGCCGTCGTCACGCCGCCCGACCAGCGCGTTCATCGCGCGATGCGCCGCGCGAAGGTACGCCGCGTGACCGACGGCATAGCCGTCCTCGATGCGCACGATCTCCGCGATCGCAGCGCGCATGTCGGCGAGCGCGGCGAGCGCACCGGCATGATCGTCCTGCGCCGACCGCGCCGGCGCCGCGCCGCCGAGAGCCAGGACGGCGGCGAGGGACAGCGCGAGCGTACGCATCGAGATCCTCCAGTCCGGCAACCCGGCGAGAACTACGGCAGCGCGAAGGCGGTGATCACCGCCGACGTGGGATGCGAATACTTGCCCTCGAGCGTAGGCGCCCCCTTACTGAGGCGCGGATCGGCGAAGTTGACCCCGGCCGGCCCGGCGGCGACGACGACGTACTGCTTCTCGCCGGCCACATAGGTTGCGGCGGGCGCCTGGATCGTCATTCCGGTAGCGTAGTGCCACAGCACGTTGCCGCCCTTGGCGTCGTATGCCGCAAAATCGCCGTTGACTCCGCCGGTGAACACCACGCCGGTCGAAGTCGAGAGCGCGCCGCCGATTTGCGGATACGCGAGGTGCTTGCGCCAGAGAAACTTTCCGGTGCCGATGTCGACCGCGTTCATGTAGCCCGTGCTCGGGCCGAATTGCGCCGGGAACGCTCCGCCCAAATAGAACTGCCCCGAGACGTAGGTGGCCGTGCCCTGCGACTTCCAGATGCCGCACTGATCGACGCTCGGCACGTAGAACGCGTTCGTCTCCGCCAGGTAACTGCCGCCGTTGAACTCGACGCCGCCGTTGGTGTTCGGACATGCGATGTTGCCCTTGCGGTTCGGCTCGGTGTTCTGTCCCTTCTGCGTGCTGACGGCGACGCGATAGACTTGTGCGCCCGTGCCCGCGTCGAGTACCCAGAAATTGCCGCCCTTGTCACCGGCGGCGACCAACTTGCGCGACGCGCCGCTCACCGTCCCGGTGAAGAGCACCGGCGGCATCGCCGGATCCCAATCGTGGGTGTCGTGCGGGATGAATTGGTGGTACCACTTGAGCTTCGGCTTCGCACCGCTGATGTCGAGCGCGATCATCGAGTTGGTGTAGAGGTTCGAGCCTTTGCGAATGGTGCCGAGGAAATCGGGCTGCGGGTTACCCGCGTCGACGTACACCGTCTCCGTCGCAGGATCGATCGCGAGCCCGCTCCAGATCGCGCCGCCGCCGCGCTTCCACGAGTCGCCGCTCCAGCTGTCGTGGCCGGGTTCGCCGGGGCCGGGGATCGCGTTCCAATCCCACAGCCGCTTTCCGGTCGCCGCATCGAATGCGCTGAGATAGCCGATCCCGCCCCAGTCGCCGTTCGACGCGCCCAGCAGCAGCATGTTCTTGTACGGCACTGGCTGCATCGTGTAGAACGTGTTCGAGAGATCGTGCGCGGCGACGACGTTCCACACGGGTTTGCCGGTCGCGGCATCGAGTGCGATCAGGTGGCCGTCGAGCGTCGCTTCGTAAACCTTGCCGTCGCCGAGCGCGACGCCGCGATTCGCCGAGAAGGCGATCACGTGCGGCTTGTACGGGAAGTGCCACTTGACTGCGCCGGTCTGTGCGTCGAGCGCGTACACGTCGTTGTGCGACGACGTCACGTACATCGTGCCGTTCCACACGATCGGCGCGGTTTCGAGCGGGCCGCGCGCATCGACATTCGCCGTCCATGCTTTCTTGAGCGTTCGGACGTTTGCGGCGGTAATCTGTCCGCCGGCGACATAGCGGTTCCCGCTGTAGCCGCGCGCCGGCAAGATCCAGTTCGAGGCGTCCTTGTCCGCGGCAGCGTACGCGGCGGCGGTCGGCCACGCGCTCTGCGCGCCGACGCCTGCGGGACCGCCGACCGAAATGGTCGCGACAAAGACGGAGAGGATGGTCAGCGCGAGTACCCGCTGCGACATAATGTCCTCCTAAGCAGCCCTGCTAGTGCTCTGCGACTTGCCCGCAGCGAGGGTACGGTCCTAGCGGGCGAGCGCCCGGCAGCGGATGAGCTCGCCTGTCTCCGTTACGTCCGTTGCTCGGCGAGCGCGGCGAGTTGCTCTGCGACGGTGCCCCACCCGTCGTAAAAGCCCATCTCTTTGTGCGCGTTTCGATCGGCGTCGTTCTTGTGCATCACGTGGGCAACATATTCAGTGCCCATCGGGTGGTCCACAAGCGTGATAATCGCTGTCATGAAGGGCTCTTCGGCCGGTCTCCATCCGCCGACCAGAGCATTTGTGAAGACGAGCCGTTCGAGGTCATCGACGGCGAGAAAGCACGCACTCAGATGAGGCGTGAAGTCGCCGCCGTCCTCACTTATCTCGGTCAGGAGTGCGCCGCCGGGACGGAGGTCCATCTCCAGAACTTTGCATTTTGCCGGCGCTGGAACCCACCATTGCTCGAAGCTCTCCCGGTCCGTCCAGGCGCTCCATACGGTGGACCGGCGTGCCTTGATGACTCGCGAGATCGTCAGGTCGAGAGCTGGATCTGAAGATTTGATCATTTTGCTTCTTCCTATTTCCGAGTTGCGGTGACAAACTGCTCGAGCCGCTCGGTGCGGCCTTCCCAGAGAGCACGTTGGTCGGCCAGCCACGTCTCAACGGCAGCAAACGCCTTCTTCTCGACAGCGCATGTCCGGACGCGACCCGCCTTGCGAGTCCGGATCCATCCACTGTCCTCTAGAAAATGGATGTGTTTCAAGAAGGACGGCAACGCCATATCGAATGGCTTTGCCAATTCGCTGATGCTCGCCGGGCCTCGACCCAGCCGCGCCAACACGGCTCGGCGAGTGGGATCGGCAAGCGCCTGGAAAACGTCGTCGAGCTGCTCCGAATACTTTTCCATAACACTAAATATCACGCCCGGAACACTTAGCGCAAGGGCTAACTGATCGACGCGGTCTTGCTGAGGCTCACCCGAAGCTTGCCTCCCCAACCGGCGCCGCGATTTATCACGTCGCATACGGCGCTGACGGACTTGGACTCTTGATCGGTGTGCCATTCACGCGAAAACGCTTTGAGCAGCGCTAGCGCGCGCGTTCGAGCGAGGGTTATTCCGGGCGCGGCGCGCACTTTCGCGCATGAACCCGCCGGAACGCAGTTTTCTCTCACACGGACCGATGGAGTACGTTCCCGCACCGGCTCGGCGCCTCGAACCGTTTCCAGGCGATGCGCGGCTTGCGCTGCACGTCATCGTGAACGTCGAGACATGGGAATTCCAGGGCCCAATGCCGCGCACCGCACTCCCGCCGCCGGCGTCGGGCGGGACGGTTCCGGACGTACCGAACTTCGCCTGGTATCAGTACGGCCAGCGGGTCGGTATCTGGCGGCTGTTCGAAACGCTCCAGCGCCACGGCGTGCGCGCGACGCTGAGCGTCAATTCCTCTGCGTGCAGCGAGTATCCGGAGATCATCGGGCGCGCCGTCGCGGACGAATGGGAGATGATGCCGCACGGCGTCGTCCAGCGCACGATGTCGAGCGTCGAGGACGAGCGCGCGGTCATCAACGAGGCGATCGCGCACCTCGAGTCGGCCACCGGAACGCGCCCGCGCGGCTGGCTCGGACCGGCGCTGGTCGAGACGACGCAAACGCTCGACCTGCTCGCCGAAGCCGGGTTCGACTACTGCTGCGACTGGGGTCCGGCGGACGACGTGCCCTACGACCTGCGCGTTGCGAACGGACGCCGCATGGTCGCGGTGCCGTATCCGATCGAACTGAACGACATCGTCGTGTACGCGGTCGAACGGCATTCCGCCGAGGAGTTCTTCACCCGCTGCACGGCCGCGTTCGACCAGCTCTACGCCGAGAGCAAGACCTCGCCGAAAGTTCTGCCGATCGCGCTGCACCCGTACCTGACCGGAACGCCCAGTCGCATCGCCGCGCTCGACCGCATCCTCGAGTACGTCCTCAAGCGCAAGAAAGTCCGCGCCATGACCGCCGCGGAAATCGCCGACTGGTACATCGCGCAGACGCCGCAAGCGTCGTCCTAATCGTTGTCACCCTGAGCTTGTCGAAGGG
>JAQBPL010000107.1 GCA_028287545.1 Vulcanimicrobiota bacterium
CCCTTGTAGTTGGCCGTGCCGCCCATGTTGATCCCGGCTCCGCCGTTGAGGACGAGCAGCGTGTTGTCCAGGTTCGCGGCCTTGAATTTCGGCACGAGCGCGACGCGCATCAGGTCGCTCTGACCGATCGTCTTCACGTCGACGCCGGCGGCGACGAGCGCACCGAGCAGTTCGAAGTAGTCACCCATGTGGTCGCCGTGATCGTGGGTGAGCGCGACGATCACGGCATTCGGCGAGCGTCCTTTGACGTGCGCCGCATACGCCGAGGCGCTCGCCAGCTCGGCGGGTTTCTCGATGCCGAACGCCTTGAATCCCGTGTTGTTCCAGATCCAGGCGTCGACGAGCACGATCGTCTTGTCGTCCGGCGTCGCGAGCTCGTACACCCCGCCGCCGTACCAGCGCATCTTCAGCACGGCACCGGGTCCCGCGGCGCCGGCGATGCGGCCGCCCGAACCGGCGGCGCCGGTCGCGGCGGAGGCCGCCAGAAACTCACCGCGAGAGAACGCATCGGTCATGACTTCTCCTTCGGGCACTGCTTCGGACGGCCGTACGCGAGGGGCTCGCCCATCACCTACCGCGGCTCAGCGCGTGACGGCGGCCATCACGGCGCTGCGCAGCTTCGCGCCCGTCGGGACGTGCGCGCGGAGGCGGAACACGTCGTAGCCGTTGCGTTCGATGCGATCGAGGATGCCGCGGTAGAGCGCGAGGGCCAGGCGAACGGTGTAGCGCGATTCCGGCGCCAGCAGGGCGATGCCGGGCTCGGCTTCGCGGTACAGCGCGCGCACACGTTCGATCTCGAAGCGCATCAGCGCGACGAACCGGTCGTCGAGCACGCCGGCGAGAATCGACGCTTCATCGCAGCCGAATCGGCGCAGATCTTCCGCCGGCACGTAGATCCGGCCCATCCGCGCATCTTCGCCGACGTCGCGCAGGATGTTCGTCATCTGCATCGCGCGGCCGAGCTCGATGCCGTACCCGTCCGCTTCCGGTGAGATCGTCCCGAGAATCGGCATGACGAGCAGGCCGACGGTCGAGGCGACGAGATAGCAGTAGTCGCGCAGCGCGGCGTACGACTCGTACCGGTCGACGGTGACGTCCGAGCGCGCCCCGCGCAGCAGGTCGAGCGCAGGTTCGATCGGGACGGAAAAGCGCCGCGCCGCGTCGGCGAACGCGGTGAAGACGGGTTCGTCGGCAATGCCGCTATAGGCGTCGCGGAGCCGCCGCTCCCACGCGTCGAGCGCGGCGAGCCGTTCGCGCGCCGGCGCTATCCGGTCGACGATGTCGTCGGCGGTGCGGCAGAACGCGTACACCGCCCACACCGCGCGCTTGCGCTCGGGACTCAGGAACAGCGAGCTCAGGTAGAACGTCTTGCTGTTCCGCTTGACGATGTCGCGGCAAGCGGCGTAGGACCGCGCGCGTTCAGGCGCGAGCACGGTGCTCGGCTAAGACCGCGTCGACGGCGCCGCGCGCGCTGCGCACCGCGCCCTCGACGCTGGCGGGGAACTTCGTGTTCACGTAGCAGCCCGCCAGGAACAGGTTGCGCACCGGCGTTCGCGCGCTGGGGCGCAGCCGCTCCGCTCCTGGACTCGCGCGATACACGCTCTTGGGAACGCGCACCAGCTTCGCGCGGACGAGGTGCTCGCGCGTTGCGAGCGGATAGAGTTTCGCGAGATCGTCCATCACGCGGCCGACGACCGTGTCGTCGTCGAGCGCGATCAGCTCGTCGGCCGGCGCGATGCACGCCTCGATGAACGACTTGCCGGCCCATCCGTAGCCGGGCGACGCCTGGCCGAGGTCGGCGTGCACGCCCAGCACCGTTCCCGGCGAGAACATCAAGTTGGTGAACGGCGAGACCGGCCGGTCGAACCACAGGTGCGCGTTGATGACGGGCGAGCTCTCGAGCTTCGCGATCCCGTGCACCAGCGGATCGCGCAGCATCTCGGCCGGCAGGATCTTCTTCGCGTCGTGCACCGGCGTCGCGAGGATCACGTTCTCGGCTTCGAACACGCGGCCGTCACGCGTGCGCGCGCCGGTGCAGCGGTCGCCGCTGAAGAGCAGCTCCGCAACCGCCGCGGCCGCTTCGATGCGCTGGCCGCGTGCACGAGCGTGAGCGGCCAGCGGATCGACAAAGCGCGGTCCCGGAGGTCCGTCCAGGAACCCGGCCCGGCTCGCGTTGCGGTGCGACGCGAAATACGCCATCACGCGCAGCATCGCTTCGGCCGAGATCGCTTCCACGCTGGTGAAGTTGAGCGCGAGCGCCATCGGCGCGAAGAACGTCTGCAGCATGTGCTCCGACATGCCGCGTCGGCGATGCCACTGGGCGTACGTGATCTCGTCCTGCTTCTCCGCGTACGCGTGGTCGCGCAGCAGCACCGGCAGCGTTCCCGTTGCGAAGAGCAGCTTCTCCCAGGCGTTGAACACGTAGCGCGCGTTGAGCACCGCACCGATGCCGTTGAACGGCGACGGCGCGTCGATGAAGCGGAACTCCTCGTAGACCGCTTGTCCGTTCCAGCGCGGCGAGAAGTTCGGCGGCATCGCCCAGGTGAGCGCGTGCGGCTGCCACAGCACGTGGTGCGCGATCCCAACCTCGGCGAGCAGCGCGTGGAGCGAGGCGTAGCCGCCGAAAAACGCGTGGAGTCCGGTCTCGAGGATGTCGCCGTCGCGGTCGCGCCACGACGAGAGCTTCCCACCGAGGATGGGACGTTTCTCCAGGACGGTCGCGGTGCGGCCGGCGTCGGCCAAGAACGCAGCGGCGGCGAGCCCCGCAGGTCCGCCCCCGACGATCAGCGTGTCAACCATCGCTCCACCGCACGTGTCCAGAGTATGCGACGTTAGCGATCGCGACGGGATGCGCCCGTCCGCTCCCGAACTGGAGACTTTTCGCCCCCGTACACCGGTATCTCCGACAAAGGTTGTAGCCCCCGCCCCCATGCCAGCGCACATCGAGATCGCCCCGAAAACGAACATCAGCGCCCTGGTCGCCGAACTGCCGATCGCGGAAGCAGTCCTGGGTGAGTTCGGCCTGCACTGCGCCGGCTGCGGCGTCAACAAATACGAGACGATCGAACAGGGCGCCAAGGCGCACGGCCTGCGGGTCGAGCCGATCGTCGCGGCGCTCGTCCAAGCGCGACTCTCCGGGCGCGTCCCGACCATCATGAACGACGACCGCACGCCGCAGCGCCGCGCCCCAGGCGAGTTCAACCGCCGCGCGCGCTTCGCGAACGTCATCCCGGTGATGTCGGGCAAGGGTGGGGTCGGCAAGTCGCTGACGACCGCGCTGTTCGCCATCGGGCTGCGCCGCGCCGGGATGAAGGTCGGGATCCTCGATGCCGACATCACCGGCCCCTCGATCCCGCGGCTGTTCGGCCTGACCACGCCGCTGGGGCTCGAATCCGATCCGAGCACCCCGGCCGGCCAGCAGCCGAAGCCCCTGATGGTCCCGGCGAAGTCGCGCTCGGCGATCGAGATCGTCAGCTCGAACCTGCTCACCGACAAGGAAGACACGGCGATGATCTGGCGCGGGCCGATCCTCTCCGGCGTCATCCGCCAGTTCTACG
>JAQBPL010000117.1 GCA_028287545.1 Vulcanimicrobiota bacterium
ACGCGGACGTCGTCGAGATGATCATCAATCGCGTGATCGATAACGCCGGCGTGGCCGTGGCCAGTCTGGCGCGACTTCCGGTTGCGAACGCGCGCTCGCAGGCGGTGGCGCACCCGCATGAGGGCGGAGCCACGGTCTTCGGCCTGCCGCGGAGCGTCCGCGTAGCCTGCGAATGGGCCGCCTGGGCGAACGGTACGGCGGTGCGGGAACTGGATTTTCACGATACGTTCCTGGCCGCCGACATGAACCACCCCGGGGATATGATTCCCTCCATCATCGCCGTCGGCCAGCAATGCGGCGTTGCCGGTTATGACGTCGTTCGCGGCGTCGCAGCCGCCTACGAGATTTCGGTCGCCCTCACAAAGAGCATCGCTCTGCATACGCACCGCGTCGATCACGTGCTGCATATTGCCGCAGGGACGGTGGCGGGTATCGGGGCCATGCTGCGACTTCCGGTCGATATCGTCTATCAGGCGCTCAACCATGTCGTGCATGTCACGATGACCACGCGCCAGTCGCGCAAAGGCGAAATTTCGAGTTGGAAGGCGAACGCCCCAGCTCACGCCGGGAAACTGGCGGTCGAGGCCGTGGACCGCGCCATGCGCGGGGAAACGTCACCTGCTCCCATCTATGAAGGCGACGACAGCATCATCGCGTGGGTGCTCGACGGCCCCGAAGCCGAGTACATCGTATCGCTGCCGGGCCCCGGTGAACCCAAGCGCGCAATCATGGAAACGTATACGAAGGCCCATTCGGCCGAGTATCAGGCGCAGGCTTGGATAGACCTCGCCATACGGTTGCGCGGTCGCGTCGGCGACCCCCGCCAGATTGCGAGCGTCGTCATCCGTACGAGTCACCACACGCACCGCATTATCGGCAGTGGTTCGGGCGACCCGCAGAAATACAATCCGCACGCCAGCCGGGAAACCCTGGATCACAGCTTGATGTATATCCTCGCCGTCGCGCTGGAAGACGGGCATTGGCATCATGTCGACAGCTATACGCCCGAGCGCGCGAGCCGTCCCGACACGGTGGAGCTTTGGCAAAAGATAACAACCGTCGAAGATGCCGAATGGGACCGCAAGTACCACGATCCCGCACCGGAGAGGCGAGCCTTCGGCGGCCGCATCATCGTGACGCTGCAGAACGGACGCACCGTCGAGGATGCAATAGAAGTAGCCGACGCGCATCCGCGCGGCGCACGACCCTTTAGACGGGACGACTATATCGGCAAGTTCCGGGAACTGACGAGTCCTTATGCCGATTCCGCCGAGCAAGACCGCTTTCTTGAAGCTGCTTTCGCGTTGCCCAAACTCGCGCCCGGAGACCTGGTCGATCTGACCGTGGAAGTCCCTCCCGCCGCGATCGATGTGCCAAACATGGTGCCTGGGCTGTTCGAGCGGCACGGGAACTGACAACCAGTGTCTTTCAAGCATATCTCGACACTTCGCGAAATGTTGGCGACCCGGCGGGGTGTTCTGTTGCCTGGCGCTCCCAACGCGCTCGCGGCTCGCGTCATTGCGGACCTCGGCTTTGAAGCAGTCTACCTGACCGGCGCGGGCCTCACGAACATGCACCTCGGCCTGCCGGATCTCGGCTTCATGGATTTGAGCCACGTCGTAGAACACACGATGGCGATACGCGCCGTCGTCGACTTGCCCTTGATCGTTGACGCCGACACCGGCTTCGGCAACGCTGTGAACGTCGCTCACACCGTCAAGATGCTCGAACAGGCCGGCGCGAGCGCCGTCCAACTGGAGGACCAGAGCACGCCCAAGCGATGCGGCCACTTCGACGGCAAGGAACTCATCTCGGCCGAGGAGATGGTGAACAAAGTCAAGGCGGCCGTCGATGCACGCCGCGATGGATTGGTCATCATCGCGCGTACCGATGCGTGTGCTGTGGAGAGCTTCGAGGCCGCGATCGATCGCGCCGGCCGCTACATCGACGCCGGCGCGGACATGACGTTCGTCGAGGCGCCGGCGACGCTCGCCCAGCTCGAACAGATCCCCAAGCGCCTCGCCGCGCCACAAATGCTGAACATGGTCCTGGGAGGCAAGACACCGATCCTCAACCAGACGACGGCAGCCGAGGCGGGTTTCAGCCTCGTTCTCTATGCGAACGCGGCCCTTCAGGGTGCAATACAGGGTATGCAGGCCGCGCTGCGAGCGCTGCGTGACGGCGGCGTCCTCGATGAGGCCGGAGGTCTCATCGCATCGTTCGCCGAGCGCCAGCGCCTGGTCGACAAACCGTGGCACGACGCCCTGGAGCGCCGATACACCTGAGACGTCGAGCTCGATCGTTTCGGGCAGCTACGCGGTCCCGCTTACTCCTCGCCCGCGATGTAGTACCCGGCGGCGTGAATGGCGCGTGAGATGGCGCCCTCGACATCCGATCGCTTTTCGATTTCGGGGCCGAGGTGCGCCAGCCGGTATTGGACGTGACCGGTGCGCGGCGATGACGACTCCAGCACCGTGAAGGCACCGATCACGGCGTCGATCTGTTCGCGGGTGAGGGCGTTCTCTTTCTCGAGTTCGGGTCGAAGACGCTGAGCGATACGCTCGTTGACTTCGTGCAGCATGGCATGCTCCCACCGGAAGGCCGAGGGCGAGGGGTCGCAAGCATCACGCTACGGCCAGGCCGTCGGCGAGTCAACAGGCAAGCGCGGCGCATCATTCGTCCTGGGTGAAGATGTCCAGCGATCGATCGCGCGGCCGCGACCGCAGCGCCAAGATCGAGGCAACGAACACGAGCACGACCAGCGTGAGCACGCCAAGCTCGAGCAGCGACTCCGTTGACGCCACAACCGGGCCTCCCCCGGGACCAGCGTGACCGGCCGTGATGACGAGGACGCGCCTGATCACCGCAATGAGCGCGACAATCAAGAACGGTTCGGCGATCAGCACCGCGCCGCGCAGTGAGAGGATCACCGTGTACGCGAGCTCGACGACCATCAGCGTTGCCAGGACGAGGTCGAGGAATGAGGTCGTTTCGCTGATGATATCGCCGGCGGCGAACATCGGCGCAAGGTGCGCTGCCGCGTGTATCAGCAACGCGGTCGCGCCGGCGAAGAGCAGCAGCGCGATGACCGCAAAGAAGACGCGCTCCGTCCACCCCAGGAAGCGAATCGTCCGCTGTTCGATGGGCACCCGTGGCGGCGCGCTCATGCGGTTGCTGTCGTCGTCATCGGTCCCTCCGTGCGCGTATGCGCGCCGTTAGCCGCATGTCATAATGTTGGCACTTTTTGATTCCGCGATATCCTCCGCATTCTGTGTTTGCGAATCCAATGTCTGCTCGTGCGGTTCGCCCTGAAGCATTTCGGACCGAGGAACACGAACTTCGGTCACATGCCCATGTCGAATGATCGCTGCTCGTTCGAGGTCGTCTACAAGAAGAACGCGGACGGCTTGGAGGTGATCGAACACGTCGTCGTGCGCACGGGGCTCTCCGACGCGTCGGTGACGCTCACCATCCCGCAGGTGTACAACCTCGCCGAGCTGCTGGGTTTGGTCCAGCAACCCCCCGAACGAGGCGGCAACGACCGCGCAAGCCATTCGCCTGCGGTCCAGGCGCTGCCGCGGGCCCAGACGGTTCGCTCCGAGTAGCGCTCGAGCGGCAGATCAGCGTCCGTCGGCGCTCAAGATGCGCGGCGTGATGAAGAAGACCACTTCGTCCTTCGTGTGCGAAGTCTGGCGGTTGCGGAAGACGCTGCCCAACACCGGCAGGTCACCGAGGATCGGCAGCTTGGTTACCGTTTCGCTGTCGACGTCTTCGAAGAGGCCGCCGAGCACGATCGTCTCGCCGTCGCGAACGCGCAGGGTCGAGTCCACTTTTCGATTCGCGACGATCGGAAAGCTGTTGTTGAAGCCGATGATCTGGCTATACTCGGGGTGCATCTCGGCAGTGATCTCGCCGTCCGCGCCGATCGTCGGCGTAAGGCGAAGACGAACGCCAACGTCGATCGTCTGCACACTCGGATAGCCGGTCTGCTGGTTCACCGTTACGACGGGGTACTGCGAACCGATGAGCAGCGATGCTTCGCGGTTGTTCAGCGTCGCGATCCGCGGCTGGGCGAGGATCTTCGCGCGCCCGCGCTGGACCAAGGCGTTGATCTGCGCGTTGACGACGACGGAGCTCTTCGTGAGCGTATAAGGAAACTGGCCGACAGAACCGCCAGCCGCGCCGTATCCGGCGCCGGCGAACTCGAAGCCGACGTTGGTCTGATCGTTCACCGGCTGCACGTCCGCGACGCGCACTTCGAACATCACTTGCCGGCCGGGGCCGTCGATGCCGGCGAGGAGCGTGCGAACGGCGGTTTGCACCTCGCTGTTCCCGGTCACGATGAGGACGTTCTGACGGTCTTCGGCGAGCAAGGCGCCGTCGGGAACCGCGCCCTTGAGGCTCTTCGCGGCGTCGGTTGCGCGAATGTTGTGGAGCTGGAGCGAGGCGGTTGTGATCGAGCCGCCGTTGCCGAAGGTTGGAGCGTCGAACGCTGCGATGAGCCTTCGGGCGCGGCCGATCGCTTGCGGGTTGGCGGTGACGAGGACCGAGGCCGTCCGCCGGTCGCCGACGACCACCGTTCCTTGCGGCAGCGCACCTTGCAGCGCGCCGACGACGTCGTCCGGCCGTGCGTGCGCGAGCGAGAAGACGGCGGTCTGCGTCGCGCCGGCGGTCGACTCGTCGGGGAAGCGCCGGTTCATCGATGCCGAGTCGCCGACGATGATCGTGCGGCCGTCGCGGTGCGTTTGCAGCGAGTATGCCGTGAGGACCGTCGCGAGTGCTTCATCGAAGCTGACGTCGTGCAGACGAAGCGTCACCCGCTGCGGCTTCACTGAACCGTCGGCCACGACGTTCTGGTCAGCGCGCGCGCCGAGCAGGCGAATGACGTCGGCGAGATCGACGTCGCGCGCGTCGATGGAGAAGCGGTCTGCCGCGGCTGCGGCCGGCGCCGCGCTCAAAAGGACGGCGAGCGCGCCGATCAGCGCGAGCACTCTCATCTTCCGGGACCTCCAGGCAGCGGCGGCGGCGACGGGATCGCGCTCGGACGCACGTGACGCTCCGGCGCGGGGCTTTGCGCGGACGCAGGCGTGGTGAGGGGAACGATCGCTCCAGAGATGAGATGGACGCCGTCGATGCGTATCGCCGCGATGACCGCGCCGCCGAACTCGTCTCCCGTCGTCACGATTCTCGTCGTCCCGCCTTCGTCGACCAATGCGAAGGGATGCGCGCCCGTCATGACGGCGGTGACGCGCATCGCCGGCGCTGGCGGGAACGGGCCGCCGCCGGCACCCGCGTTCGGCGGCAGCGGCCCGATCGCGGCCGGAACCGTCGGCATGCGCGCGGCCGCTTCGCGAGGTGCGGCGGTGCCGGAACCCGGGGCCTGGGCGACGGGGGAGCCCGCGAACGGATCGCGCCGAGGCGCAACGACGACGGCAGGCGGCTCGGGTGAGGCGGACGCCCGTTCGGGTACGCGTTCCGCGCGCGACCCCGACTGGCTGCGCGCGACGATCGGCGTGGTGACGTACGCGGCCGAGAACGCCGCGAGCGCTGCCGCCGCGAGCGCGACTCGGCTAGATCGACGCAGGGCGAACATCGTCGAATCCGGGCGCGGTGAAGTCGTCGAGCACGATGCGCAGCGTCGCGGTGAGACGCGCGCGAGGGCCCTCGGGATTGGTGCGGACCAGCGATGTCAGTTCGAGCGCCGCAGGGACGCCCAAATCGGAGAGCTCGCGCAGCGCGGCCAGCACGTCACGATATTCGCCTTCGAGCGAGAGCTGGAACGGGAGGGCAGCCGCCGGCACGTTCCGCTCGCTCGCGCCGGATGCTGCATTCAGCGGAGCGCCGTCGGCGGCGAGCGCCGTGACGAGGACGTGGTGCGCGCCGGCGTTCCGCGAGGCGTCACGGAGGAAGCGAGCAACCGGGTGCGCCGCGCTCGATCCGCCGGCGGTCCGGCGAATACGCCGGCGCAGCTCGAGCTGCTGCGCTTGCAACGCCGGCGCGCTCCCGAGCCGCGCGTTCGCAGCCGCGAACTGTGCCGCAAGGGCGTCGTTCGCGAAGCTGCGCTCTGCGATGCGGCTTTCTCCCCAGCTCACGACGACGAGACTTCCGAGCAGTGCGATCGAAACCGACGCGAAGGCCGTGCGCTTCGTGGCGGCGTGACCGCGAGGTTGGCGCGAGAGGATCACTGCCGCCGTCCCAGCGCGATGGAATAGGTCATCTCCGAGCGCGCAGCGTCGAGCCGCATCGCCAGCAGACGCACCGGTCCCGAGCCGGCGACGCCGCTCAGTCCGGCAAGGGCCGCGGCGACGCCGCGGACGTGCCGGCTCCGCCCTTCGATGGAAAGCGCGCGGGGCGCGACGCGCACGGACGTCAGCCACGCGTCGTCCGGCAGCGTGTTGCCGATCGTAGCGAGTTCGTTCGCGAGGAGGCTGCCGGAGGCGCGCACGCGCGCGATCGACGTTGCGATGCGGCGCATCCTCGCCGTGTCGCGTTCGGTCGCGCTGACGCGCTCGGCGGCGACGCGGACGAGCGCGAGGCGCGTCGCGAGCGAGGCGCCGTCGTGCTCGAGGCGTTGGTACCGCGTTTGTTGGACCAGCCACACCCCGAAAACGATGACGATCGCGGCGGCATACCACCAGAACCCCCGCCGCGCGTCATCGCCCCAAAGCGGCGGCACGGCGACGCCAAACGCGCGCTCCGTTCTGGAACGGAGATAGTTGAAGCGCTTCATGCGGCGAGCGTCCAGAGCGAGAGCCCAAATGCGAGTCCCCAATCGGGCGAGGCCGCGCGGACGACGTCGGCCGGCAACGGCCACGACGGATCGGACGCCAGCGTCCCGTAGCGCGTCGGAATCGCGACGGCACGTTCGAGTGCCTCGGCAAAGCCGGCCAGACGGCTTCCGTTTCCGGCCAGCGCGATCGTGCGAATCTCGCTGCGCGCTCCGGCACGCGCTTCGACGATCGCGGAGGCGAGGTGTTCGACCAGCGCGTCACAGACGTGTTCGCCGGCGCCGGCCATTCCGAGCGTCCGTTTCCGCTGCTCCGCGAGCGTCGCGTCGAGACCGAGCGCATCGGCAACCGCCGCGGTGAACGCGGTGCCGCCGACGGGAAAGCGGCGAACGGCGGGAATCGGTTCGTCGCGCACGATGAGGGTCGTTCCGAGGTCGCCGACGTCCACGACGGCGTCGGCGGCGGGAAACGCGCGAAGCAAGGCGAGCCCCGCGTCATCGATCGCGAGCGGCCGCAGTCCGGCGTGCCGCGCCGCGCGCACCCGCGATTCGATCGCGTCGCGCCTCGCGACGCCGATCACGCATCGCGCGGCGTCGATCGAGGCGACCCGAATTTCGGCGGCGGAGAGCGGATACGGCAGCCGGCGAGCAGCTTCGAAGCGCGCGGCGCGCTCGCGTTCGCGGCGCCGCAGCGGAGGAAAGGTCGCGGTTTGCAGCGTTGCGGTCTCGCCGCCGAGCGCGAGGACGCAGCGGCGCTCGCGCGTGCGGAGTTCGCCGAGCGCGGCTGCGATCGCCGCTCCCGCATCGTCGCCGGTCGGCCGCGACGCCACCGCCACCAGACGCGGCCGGCCGGCCGGATCGACCTCGAGCAGCGCGACGCGCGTGCGCAGGCGCCCGACGTCGATTCCGAGCGGCAGCGTTTGCGCGCGTATCATGAGAGCACGGCCGCCGCGGTCGCCGCGACGACGGTCCCCGCGGCGAGAAAGGGCCCGAAGCGAATCGCATCCGTTCGGCGCGCTCCGCGCATCAGCAGCAGCCACGCGCCGTACGAGCCGCCGAGTACGAACGCCGCACTCAGCGCGAGCGCTGCGCCGTACACGCCGTATCCGGCACCGATTGCCGCGGCGAGCTTCACGTCGCCGAGGCCGATGCCGGTTCCGAAGGTGAGCGCGTACAGCGCGAAGACCGCGCCGCCGGCGAGCACGGCGCCCCATAGCGCGGCCGTCGAGTCGCCCGTTTGCGCCGCCAGGGTGAGCGCTGCAATCGCCGTTCCACGCGAAATGACGTTGGGAATGCGTCCCGTTCGCGCGTCGACGCAGCCGGCGAGGATCGCGCCGGCGGTCGACACCAGCGCCGGCATGGCGCTCATCGACGCGTGCCGCGCAGGGCGGCTCGCGCAGGCGCGTAGCTCGCATCCAAAGCGAGCGCGTCGCGCAGATCGTGCCGGAAAGCGAACGCGTCGTGCGCGCGCTCGGCCATGCGAGCGGCGAGATGAAAATAGCGCGGATCGCGCGCGGCCGCGCCGGCTGCGGCAAAGCTCGATTCCGCGGAGCGCCACCGGGCGAGCCGCTCCGCGGCGAAGCCGCGATCCGCAAGCAGTCGAGGATCGCGGGGAGAGAAGAGCAGCGCGGAGCCGGCGACGGCGTACGCCAGCGCCGCATCGCCGGCGCGCCCTCGCAGGACGAGATAGAATGCCAGCCGATCGGACGCGGCCGCCGATGCGCCGTCGAGCCAACGTGCGCGCGCATACGACCTCACCGCGCCGTCGACGTTGCCGTCCCGCAGCAAATCGTCCCCTCGGGTAACCAGCGCCGATGCGACCTGCGCGCGAAACAGCGCCGCCGCGAACAGCAGGCTGACGGCGGCGAGAACGCAGCGGCGGCCGCGACCGAGCGACGTCACGCCAGCAATCCATAAAATGTTCCCAGCGCGAGCATCAGCGTTCCGGAAACGACGTTCGCCGCGCCGGTCCCCGCGACGCGGGTGAAGAGCGCCGTGCCGCGCCGGCCGCAGGCCGCAGCGAGAATCGCCGGGACGACGTGGCCCGCCGCGAAGCAGGCCAGCAACGCGACGCCCTCCGCCGGCCGTCCGCTGACCATCGTCAATCCGGCGATTCCGGCGACGATCGGCGTGCAGCACGGCGAGACTACGACGGCGCCGGCGGCGCCGAGCAGCAGCGTACCGCCGAGGCTCACCGGAACGCGGACGTGATGCGCGTGAGCGGGCTGCGCGTTGTGCAAGAGCGCGTACGCTCCCGCCGTGACGAGCGCGGCGGCGAGCAGCGCGTACACGAGCGGCGACCATACGCGAAGTGCGCCGGTGAGGCCGGCCGCGGAGCCGATCGCGACGTACGCGGCGATGATCCCGGCGGCGAAGGCCGCCAGGACGCGCCGCGGATGCTTCGCCGATGCAGCGAGCGCCGCGACCGCGACGTAGCGGGGCGCGACGCACGGGCCTACGCTGGTCGCAATGCCGGCACCGAACACCAGCGGATATGCCCAGCCGGACCCGCCGGCAACGGCAAGCAGGCCCGCTCCGACCGCATCGATCACGGCGCGGCCTGCAGGCCCTGGCCGGCGACGTACTCGACCTTCGAGGCGGTGCAGTTCGTGCCGCACACGGATCCGCTCGCGCCGCCGACCAGCGGAATCTTTGCGAGCGTCGATCCGGCGTGCACGCCCGGACAGACGATCGTGTACGTGGCTGCGCTGCCGCCCGCGGCCTGCGTCGTCGTCAGTGCATACGTCGCCGACCCCGATTGCGCCGCCGGGTCCTTGGGCGTGTTGTTCAAGTATGCCACGCCGTTGGCGGTCATCAACGACGGCTGCACGGCCGCGCCGGCCGCCGTCGGGTAGACTTGATTGTCGGCGTAGTAGAGTTCGAGCGCGGTCGCGATCGCGCGCATGTTCGATTCACACGCGGCGGTCTGCGCCTGCGCGCGCGCGTTGACGAAATTCGGAATGAGGATCCCGGCTAAGATCGCGATGATCGCCACGACGATCATCAATTCGATCAGCGTAAAACCGCGTTCCGGATCGGCCGTATCGGTGTCGTGCACGTTCGCCTCCGCTGCTCTGCGCCGGGTGCGGTGCCCACGCGCGAGCCGCTTCATGCCGCCCTCACCGTCGCCGTGACGCACGGGGCCTGGATCGCAGGGCCTTAGAGTCCCGCCGAGAGCACCGGCCTGCCCTAGGAGGAGGTTCTCTGCCCGGCTATCGTCTTGGCTACGCATGGGCAAGACCGCATAACAACCCAATCAAGCCGGAGGACTCTATGTACGAATCCCGACCGGCCCCGTTGCGCGCGATCTCCCACCGCGCGTCCGGCGTGCGACTCGCGCTCGCCCGCGTCGTCGTCGAACGCGGCCGGCAGGCAAAGCTCGCGATACCCGTGCTCGGCCGCGTCATCGCGATCTGGAGCGACGCCTCTCCCGGTGCGGCGCGGATCGACACCCCGTTCCATCAATTGCGCGGCGCGCTCTACGCACGAGCGCGGCCGGTGCGCCTCGCGCTCCGCCGGGTCATCGGCCGTGCGCTGCGCCTCTTCCGGCCGAAGGGAAACCGCTGATGTACGAGCCGTCCAAACCAATCGCGATCGAAGGCCTCGAAGTTCGCCGCACCGGGCTCGACGTGATCGTTCACGACCCAGAGCACGAGAAGATCCACATCCTCAACCGCTCCGCGGGCGACGTCCTCGCGCTCTGCGACGGTAAGCACGATCCCGAGCAGATCGCCGCTTCGCTGCGCGCGGGGACGGACACACCGCAGGACCTCGTGCTGCGAGACGTCTTGTCAGCGCTAGAAACGTTCCGGCAGCTGCGATTCGTGCGTTGACCGCGGCGCCGGAGGGCGAGGCCGAAGGCGTCGGGCTTTCCATGCTCTTTGCGAGACATTTTGGCGAGCGGCGAGAGCGCATTGCGCTACACCGAAAACAAAGAAGGCAAAATATGATAGACCACGTTATTCTCACAGTCAGTGATTTCGAGCATTCAGTCGCTTTTTACACCAAGGCTCTGAAGCCACTCGGGATCACAAACTTTATCGATTACGAGCGCCGAGACGGACACCCCGAATTGAAGGGTTTTGGTGACGGCAAAAGAGCTTTTTTCTGGCTCAAAGAAGGAAAGCCCGATCCCCAAGCGGTGCATGTTGGATTTGTAGCGAAAGACCATGCTGAGGTAGATGCATTCTACAAAGCGGCTGTGGACGCCGGAGGCAAGAGCAAGGAAGCACCTCAAGCTCGGCCCGAATACTATCCTGGCTATTATGCGACATGGGTGCTAGATCCTGACGGCCACGATATCGAGGTCGTTCATAAAAGCTAAGTTGATCCCGGATTCGCCGGATGAATAGTGGGCCAGCTTCACTTATCTGCTAAACAGCATTGAAAGTTTTGACGTCAGGAGCTTCCACATAAATCCGGCGGGGTACATCGTGGAACTTGGAATATCCGTCGGGACCGCGGCATTCTCGGGCTTGAATTTCGTACAAATACGCCATTGCAAGGGAGGCATGTCGCCCTGAACTCGCGCTCGATACACGGGTACCCAGTGCTTTGCATCATCAAATCGCATTACCATGGCCGAACTGCAGCAGGTAGCAACAACCCGGCTCGTAGTCGCTTTTTCCTCGATTTTATAGCCTTTTAGAAGCTTGGCACCCTTTGAGTATTTTATGCGATCTTTACGATAAAGAATATAGGCGGTTCCACCATCTGGACCTAGAATTGGAACAGCGTTAGTCAATGCCTCAATCTGCCGGGAGCCTTCTTGGCAAGAGTCGCAATAGCAGACCACACTCGTAATGGGGGTGCCAAAAGCTTCGATTTCTACGGTTCCGCATGAGCAACGAGCGATTCGCATGCCACCACCTTTAAGGCTGGATTGAGTTAAGCGGGGATTCCCCATATGACTCTCCTATTCGAGTCGCCGGCGGATGATTCCGGCGGTTTCCGGGCGTCTCGGCGACCGGCTCGGTTCGATCGGCACGAAACGGACCAGCTTTTGGGCCTCTGGCCGTCCCAAAACCCCACCCATCGGCACTATGCACGTTGCCGGCTCTGAGCGCGTCCCACTGGCTTGGAGATGCGCCCGAACCTTTCGTTGCTTTGCCACCGATGATCCAGCGCATGGCGGGGTCGTGTCGTAAGCGCAATGCGTCGTTCACGTCTTCATAACCCGCAAGTCTGCCGTAGACGGATTGACGCAACATCCCGACGAGGGCGTGGCGACTGTTCTTCCCGTGCGCACATCGGCCAGAACGTCACCGGCCGTTGGAGTCAGTCCAAGTGCATCATCGAGTTCTCGATAAGCGAGCAGACCCGCATCCGACGTGACGACCGATCCGCGAGGCTGAAGCACCACACGACGGTCGAAATCGCGCCCGGGTCCAGCCCCTCGTAGTTTTGTGTTCAAACCTTCGTCGCACCAGGCAGCGCGGCGCGGCTAGCGCCCCGCGGACTTTCTCGCACAGATCCCCCACGCGTACTCCGGCGTCGCGAGGCGCGCCAGGACCTCGTCGAGGATCCGCTTGTAGCACCGGCGGGAATCATCGCGACGTAAAGCGGCGGAAAGACGCGCGGGAAGGCCGAACGCGAGCGCACGATTCGCGTCGATCACGCGACGCGCCGGCTGAGCTTTCCGAGGGCGCGCGCGAGCAGCTTCGAGACGTGGCTCTGCGAGAGGCCGAGCCGTTCACCGAGCTCGGTCTGCGTGAGTCCGGCGCCGTACGTCCCGAGCACGATTGCGCGTTCTCGTTCGCCAAGTTCCGCCAGCGCGACGGCGATTGCGACGCGCTCCTCGATTTCGAGACCGGAGCGCCGGTCGGCGAGCAGTTCGACCCGCTCCGGGCTGCCGGACGAGCCGGGATCGGGCAACGACACGTGATCTGCCCGGCGAAGGCCGCGCAGTTCGGCGATGACGTCGACGCTCACGCCCAGCGCCGCGGCCATCTCGCGCGCGGTCGGTTCGCGATGCCGCTCCGCGCAGAACGCATCCCAGGCATCGGCGTAGCGCTTTTCCAGCGCGCGCAGCGGGCGCGGGATGCGGATGAGCCGCTCGTGATCGCGGACGTAATGCATCAGTTCGCCGACGATCATGATCCAGGCATACGCTTCGAACGGCGTCAGCAGCTCCGCGCGGTAGCAGTGCGCCGCCTTGATGAGGCCAACCGCCGCCACTTGCTCGAGATCGGCACGATCGTTGCCGCTGCGTTTGAACTTCTTGGCAGCGCGGATGCAGAGGTGGCGGAACGCTCCGACGACGGCGTTGCGGCGTTCGATCGAGCGTTCGGAACAATACCTCGCGACGGCTTGCTCCCGATCAGTCATTTCGAAATGCTCCCGATGAGGCTGTAAAGAGGGATGAAGACCGAGAACACGATGAAGCCGACGACGAGACCTAAGCCGCCGATCAGCGCCGGCTCGAACGCGGCACCCAACGTCGCGATCGCCGCCTCGACGTCGGCTTCGAAGTACACGGCGAGTTTCAGCAGCATGTCGTCGAGCAGGCCGGTTTCCTCGCCGATCCCGATGAGCGCGACGGCCAGCGGATCGAAGATTCGCGAGGCGGCGAGCGCGGCGGTCAGCGGGCCGCCTTCGCGGACGCTCCGGTCGATGCGCTGCAGCGCCGCCTCGTAGACGGGACTTCCGGCGACGGGGCGCACGACGTCGATTGCCGCGACGAGTTCGACGCCGGCCCGCAGCAGCGTGGCCAGCATGCGAGCGATGCGCGCCGTGATCGCCTTGTGCATGAGGGAGCCGACGATCGGGATCGTGAGGCGGGCGCGGTCCGCCGTCCGCGCTCCTGCTGCGGTGCGCGACGACCACACCGTCGCGGTCGTCGCCGCGCAGAGTGCGATGCCGCCCGCGATCCAGGTCGACGGACGCTGCATCACCGCGGCGAGATCGAGAAGCAGCCGCGTCGACGGCGGCACGTCGACGTGGAAGGCATCGAACATCTCCGCGAACATCGGAACGATGCGCACGAGGAGGAAGACCGTCAATGCCGCCGCGGCAGTCACGACGATCACCGGGTAGGCCAGCGCCGCGCGGACCTTCTTGCGCAGATCCGCTTCGCGTTCGAGCAGCGTCGCAAGGCGCTCGAGGACCTCGTCGAGGATTCCGCCCGCCTCCCCGGCACGAATCATCGCAACGTAGAGCGGCGGAAAGACGCGCGGGCGACGGCCGAACGCGTCGCTCAGTGATATCCCGCGTTCGATATCGGCCAAGATCGAGCGGAGCGCTTCCGCGAGCGCGCGGTCGGATGCGCGTGCGATCGTGACGTCGAGCGCGCGCCGCAGCGGAACGCCGGCGCGCAGCAGCGTTGCAAACGACCGGAAGAAGGCGAGCAAGGCGCGGCGCGCCGGCCGTCCGAGATGCAGCGATGCGCCGACGCTCCGTGTAAGGCCGCTCTCCGGTTCGACGGCGGTGATGAAGAGCGCGCGCGTGCGAAGGCTGTCCAACACTTCGTCGACGGAAGCCGCCTCGATGCGGCCCCGCACGAGCTCGCCTTGCGCGGTTCGCGCCCGGTAGCGATACAGGGTACCGTTCACGACACACTCAACCGGAGGTCGCGTATCTCTGCGGCGTGATTGGTCGCGGCCTGCGCATCGCTCAGCGCGATCTCGCCGCGCATCACGAGCTCCGAGAGGTGCGTTTCCAATGTTTGCATGCCATGGGCGCGGCCGGTGACGATCGCATTGCGAAGCTGGTGCGCCTTGCCTTCGCGGATGAGCGCGCGCACCGCATCGGTCCCGACCATCACCTCGGCGGCGGCACGCCGTCCGCCGCCTTCCCGGCGCACCAGGCGGAGCGCCGCGATCCCGGCCAGCACCGCCGCAAGCTGCGATCGGACTTGCGCGTGGGCATCCGGCGGAAACGCATCCACGATCCGGTCGACCGTCTGGGCCGCGTCGTTGGTGTGCAAGGTTGCGAGCACGAGGTGCCCGGTCTCCGCTGCCGTCAGGGCTGCCTCGATCGTCGCGCGGTCACGCATCTCGCCGATCACGATCACGTCCGGATCGGCCCGCATGAAGCCTCGCAGCGCCTCGGCGAAGTCGCCGACATCGCGCCCGATCTGGCACTGCGTCACGACCGAGCGCACCGAGCGGTGGACGTACTCGATCGGATCTTCCACGGTAACGACGTGACGTTCGGAGGTGCGGTTGATGCGATCGACCAGAGCGGCGAGCGCCGTGGTCTTGCCGCATCCCGTCGGCCCGGTGAAGAGCGCGAGTCCCGACGCGCGCTGCGCGAGCGCGCCGACCGCGCTCGGCAGGCCGAGCTCCTCCAACGTCGGCACCCGTTCGGCAAGAAGGCGAATCGCGACGCGAACGCCGCCGTCGTGCCGGTAGGCGTGGACGCGGTACGGTCCGCCGTCAGCGTCGCGCGATGCCGCGCCGTCGGCGGTCCCGCGCGTACCGAGGCGTGCGTGCTGGTCGGCGGAAAGCAGGGTCGCGAGGAACGTGCCCACCGCGTCATCGTCGATCGCTCGCCCCCCGGTCGTCATCAGGCGGCCGTCGATTCGCAGCGCCGGAGGTTCGCTTCCCCCGAAATGGACGTCGGTGGCGTTCCGTCCCCGCGCGCTTCGGATGAGATCTTGCACGCGGACCGCGGCGATACTCACCGGCGGCCGGACCAGGCGACGACACGCGCGATCTCATCGAAGGTCGTGACGCCCTGGAGGAGTTTGGCGATCGCGTCCTGCGCCATCGGGCGGTACGCGCCGCGCGCCGCCAACTGCGCGACGGTAACGCTGGAGGCACCGCTGGCGATCGCGTCCCGAACCGCGTCGTCCACGTCCATCAGCTCGTACACGCCGACGCGGCCGATGTATCCGGAACCGGCGCACGTGCGGCACCCGCCCGCGACGTACCAGTGATCTTGCTCCGTGCCGAGCGCTTCACGGACGCCGGACGGAATCGACGCGGCGATGCGGCACTGCTCGCAGAGCGTGCGCACGAGGCGTTGCGCGACGACGGCGGTGAGGGCGGCTGCGAGCGAGTGACGCGCTACCCCCAACTCTGCGAGCCGGTCGATGGTTCGCGGAGCGTCGTTGGCGTGGAGGGTGGTGAACACGATCTGGCCGGCAAGCGCTGCAGATACCGCGACGGCCGCCGTCTCGGCATCGCGCATCTCACCGACCATGACGGCATTCGTATCCTGCCGCATGAACGACCGCAGCACGACCGGAAAGGTCAATCCGGCGCGCGCGTTCACTTGGACTTGCGAGACGTTGGGAAGGCGCATCTCGATCGGATCCTCGACCGAGGCGACGTTGCGGGACACGGCGTCGAGCTGCGCGAGCGACGCATACAGCGTCGTCGTCTTTCCGCTGCCGGTCGGACCGGAGACGACGACGAAGCCCCAGGGCGCCGCGACCGTGCTGCGGTACCGCTCGAGGATCGCCGCCGGCATCCCGAGCGTCGTGAGGTCGGGGGCCGCCGCGTAGCGATCCAGCAATCGCACCACGAGCTTCTCTCCGTCGATCGTCGGGACCGACGAGACGCGCGCGTCGATCTCGCGCTGCTCGAACGGTATGCCGCAGCGTCCGTCCTGCGGTTGGCGGCGGTCGGCGATGTCGAGCCCCGCCAGCAGTTTGAGCCGCGACGAGAAGGCCGGAAAGACGTCGGCGGGGATCGCTTCGAGTTCTCGCAAGACGCCGTCGACGCGGTAGCGGACGCGTCCGCCGCCGCCGGCGGTCGGTTCGATGTGGATGTCGCTCGCGTGCCCGGCGATCGCCCGCGCGAAGACGAGATCGACGCTGCGAACCGCGGGTGCCTCGGCGCTGCGATCGCGTTCGCCTTCGCGCTGCGGCGCCTCACCGTACGCCGTGCGAAGATTCTCACGAATTGCGTCGCGCGCCATCGGCAGCGGACGGATTCGCATCCGCGTCGCGGCGCGCAGCGCGTCCAAGACGTCGAGGTCGTCGGGATCCGGAACAGCGACGACGAGCGTGCCGTCGACGACGTTCAGCGGGAGAACGTCGTAGCGGAACGCGAGGGCGCGGGGAACGCGCGCTACGGCCTCGGGGAGCGCGGTAAAGCCGAACGCCGGCGCGGGAAGTGAGGTGGGACGCGAGAGCGCCATGCCGATGCCGTGACCTCAAAAAGATGCAGGTACCGGGTCACTCGACGGACGCTTCACCCATCGCGCCACCGGCCATGGTGAACAAATCGGAAACACGCCGGCAAAGTAGAGGCAACATTTCGGGGGTAATCTTAAATTTTGTTAATGTACGGGGTCTCCGGCGTGCTACGACAGGACCGCAAATGCCAAGACGCGGGACGTCACGCCCTGTCATCCCGAGCTTGTCGAGGGGCCCCGGTCGTCACGCGAGCGCCTTTATCGGCGAAAGTTCGCGCCGCAGCGCGGACTTTGGCCGGTAAAGGCTGCCGAGCGTGACCCCGCAAGGTGGGGCGGTCGCCGAAGCGTCGTGTCCTCGCGGCTCCGGCTCGGCGCTCGACTGCGCTCGCGCCGAACGAAGGGTTCCTCGACGAGCTCGGAATGACAGGGTGAGATGACGGTTGCGCATACCGAATACCTGACGATTCGCACGGAGCGGCGCTATGAGATTCGCGACATCACGGAAGTGGTCGAACGGGTGCGGGCGGCGGCCGGGTTGTGGGATGGGTTCGTGCTGGTCAGCACGATGCACATCACGTCGAGCATCTTCGTGAACGATCATGAGTCGGGGCTGTGGCACGACATCATGATCTGGCTCGAGGAGCTGGCGCCGGCCGGGCTCGAGTATCAGCACCATCTCACCGGCGAAGACAATGCGGATGCGCATCTCAAGCGCATGATCCTCGGACATCAAGTGATCGTGCCCGTCACGAACGGCGCGCTCGATCTTGGTCCGTGGGAGCGCGTACACTACGGCGAGTTCGACGGTCAGCGTGAGAAGCGCGTGCTGCTCAAGGCCTTCGGCGTACAAGCTCCAGCGTAGTCGAGCGCTGCTCGTTCAGAGCGCGGCGCGCCGGGCTTCGTCGTTGCGCGCCCAGTACGAGCGCAGGTTTGCCGCGTGGCCGGCGACGTGGCCGTGGAGGCCTTCGAGCAGAGCGACTTCATCGTCGCTCAGATCCGGATGCCAGAGGTCGACGATGAGGACGATGCGCTCGCGGTCACTGTCGTTCCACGCGTCGTGGACGAACGCGTCGTCGAACACGATGCATCGGCCCGGCATCCACGTCCCCGGCATCCCGCCGACGGTGAGGCCGCAGTCGGGCGGCACGTCGAGCGCGAGGTGGACGCGCAAGCGCAGGTTGGTCGGTCCCGCGTGCGCCGCGATGCGCGTGTGCGGTGCCAACCGCGAGAAGTAGGCGAGTCCGGCGGGGCCGCGCACGATGCGATGGCGTTCGATCGCCGCCGCGGTCACTGGGCACTGGGCGTAGACGTCGTCGTTGCGCAGACCGCGTTCGTACAGCAGCGAGACCTCCCAGTTTCCCTGGCGCGCGATCGGCTCGCTCTCGGGGTGGAACGCGCCGGCGTGCAGGGCCCGGCATTCACGCGCGATCTCCGGCGCGAGCCGTTCGAGATCCGCCACGATCGGAAAGGTCGCCGGGTCGTGCCACGGCCGCGCCGTCAAGCCGGGATACCGCTGCAGCGTTACGCGTCCGGCGTCGTCGCGCAGCCCCGCGACGTACGCGGCGAAGCGCGGCGGCAGCGGAACGGCGTGTGCAAGGAGGCCGTGCCCTTCCAGCCGCGCGTGGAGCGCGGCGGGTGTGCGCGCGTCGCGCAGGGTGGCGCGCACCCGTTCGGCGATGAAAGCGCCGCGCCGTTCATCCGCGGTCGCCGCCGCGATCGCGACGGCGGCGATTTCGCGCCACCGGTCGAGTGAGAGGCGCTTGTCCCACGGCGTGTTCCAGGCATTCAGGAGCGCGGTGCCCACTCGCGCGAGGACGCCGCCGCCGGCTGCATCGCCGCCGGCAAGCGTGGCGAGCGCCGCGAGAACGAGTGGTTCTCCGACGGCCTGCGCCGCGCGCGACGACGTCAATGCCGTCGCGTCCGGTACTTCCGCATCGGCGAACGCAGCGGCGTACGCCGAGAGGAGGTTCACCTCGTCGTCGCGCTCGATGCGCAGCGTCCCGCGCTCGAAGACCGGCGGAACCACGAGCGCGCGCGTACGGGCCCACTCCGCAAGCTGTGAGGTCTGAGTGAGCCAGCGACCCGGCGAGCCGTCGGCGGACGCGGACTGCTCGGCCTCGTTCGCCAAATACAGGACGAGCAGGTCGCCGGCTTCCGCCGGCGCTACGTCGATCGGCGTGGCGTTGTCCCGCTGCGGCAAGCGCACGGTCGAAGCGAGGTCGTCCGGGGCGGCGGCGATCGCCGAAAAGAGATCGCGACGCTCGATCGAGCAGAAGAGGAAGATCAGCCGCTCCGCGTCCGCCCCGACCAAATCGCGGATCAGTGCGCGTTCGCTCGGATCTACCAGCGCCTGCGTGAACGTATCGGTCGCGTAGACGCTGTGCAGCAAGCCGGCCGAGCGCACGTGCGCCGGCTGTGCCCAGCGCTCGAGGATGGCGTGCGTACCGGTGAGGTGGCGGAGCAGCGAGGAGCGGCCGTGCGGCACGGCGTCGGCGCCGCGCTCGGCCAGTACCGCCAAAACGCGGGCAACGGTCTGCATGGGTCGAGATACTTCGCGCGGTCGGCGGCGTTTCGTGCCGTCGGTTGCTTCCTTCCCCCCGCGAAGGTGTTCCCGATAAGGGCCATCCCAGTTTCTAAGGGAAATCTCAGGAGACAAGGGCATAAGCTTGCCGTTAGCGGCATACACTCGCCGCTGGAAGGACCCTTGCATTTATGGTTCATCGACTTTCGAAACTCATTACCGCCGGCGGCATGGCGGCCGCGCTCGCGGTCGGATCGGTTCCGAAGCCCGCGTCCGCAGATACCGCTTCAACGCTCACCACCTTGGCCGGCGCGGCCGCGCTGATCGGTGGACTCGTCCTCTACAACAACTACCAGCACAAACGGCAAGCGGCGAACGCGATCGTCGGCTATACCCGTAACGGCGGAACCGTCTACGGCGACGGGCGGATCGTGATGCCGAACGGCCAGACGATCTATCCGAACAGCAACGGCACGTACCCCTGGGGGCAGACCGCCTACTACAATCCGAATGCGAACGGCTACGTATACGACACGCAGCGCACCGGAGACTACGACACGACGCACCGCCACGGACGCGGTCACGCATACGGCCACGCAAACGGCAACAACGGCAACGCATACGGCCACGTGAACGGCAACAACGGCAACGCGTACGGCCACGGAAACGGCAACAACGGCAACGCGTACGGACACGGAAACGGGAACGCCATGCACGACACCAATCGGCCGGCGCCGCCTGAGGGCCACGCGCAGCAGAGCAAGAACGGTCACGGCCATCCCGACCAGCACGGCGACGAGAAGAACCCGCACTAGCACTAGTCGCTAACGAAGAAGGCCGCTGCGCTCGAAGCGCAGCGGCCTTCTTTTTTCGGCTCCTTTGCCGATCAACGATCGCGTGCGATCACTGACAGGTAAGGCGGCCATTTCGATTGACGATGTCCGTTCCGCCGCACTGCCTCACGTTGAGCGACGTCGTCAACAGGTTGCCGTTGGCTTCGGGGCACGTTGCGGTCAGTACGCCGCCCCGCATCTGCGTGTTGCGGCAACTCTGCTGATAGGAGCCGGAGGGCGAAGAACCGCCGTAGTTCCCGTTTCCGTTGCCGTTTCCGTAGCCGTAGTTCCCGTTTCCGCTTCCGTTGCCGTTGCCGTTGCGGTAGTTTCCGTTGCCGTACCCTCCGGTATGATTGTGCCGGTATCCGTTGCCGGAGTTATCGACGTTGCAGCTCAGCTGGCCGTTGTAATTTGCGATGTCGCCGCGGCAGCTGTCGAGGGCGATGCTCGAACGTATGCGGCCTCCTTGCGAGCTGGTGCAGTTCGCGATGAGTTGGTCGCCGCGGACGTGGATGTTCGTGCACGATTGCTGATACGAACCCGATGGAACCGTCTGCGCCCCGGCGGGTGCGATCGACGCCGCCAGGAGCGAGACGCCGAGCATGGCACGAAGAATGAGATGGGGCATGCGTGGCCTTTCGTTTGCGGAGGCATACTCCGCGGAAGAAGAACAGCAGATCTCATGCCCAGTCTGATCCAATGTCTCACCCGAAAAGAAATCGCACGCATGCAATTCTCATCGAACAGCAAGCGTGCGATCGTATCTCCATCGGGTGCGGCGCCGGCGCCGCCGGACGCTAGCCTTTGATCGCTGCCGCGAGGACCTCCGGTGATGCGTGCGAGGCGAACTTCTTGAAGTTCTCGGCGAACAGCCCGGCGAGTTTCTTCGCCTGCGCGTCGTAGGCGGCTTTGTCGGCCCAGGCGTTGCGCGGGTTGAGCACGTCGCTCGGGACGTCGGGAACAGCGGCCGGGATCGCGAGGCCGAAGAACGGCTCGGTCTCGTACGCGGCGCCGGCCAGCCGGCCTTCGATCGCGGCGTTGACCATCGCGCGCGTGTACGCGATCTTCATGCGTTTGCCGACGCCGGGGCCGCCGCCGGTCCAGCCGGTGTTGACGAGCCAGCAACTCGCTTCGTGCTTGGCGATCCGCTCGCCCAGCAGCTTCGCGTACACCGTCGGATGATGCACCATGAACGGCGCGCCGAAGCAGGTCGAGAACGTCGCGGTCGGTTCGTCCACGCCGCGCTCGGTGCCGGCGACCTTCGCGGTGTAGCCGGAGAGGAAGTGGTACATCGCCTGTTCGGGCGTGAGCTTCGAGATCGGCGGCAGCACGCCGAACGCGTCGGCGGTCAGCATCACGATCGTCTTGGGATGCGACTGCACCATCCCGCTCTTGATGAAGTTCGGCAGGAAGTCGACCGGGTAGGCCGAGCGCGTGTTCTCCGTTTTCGCCGCCGAATCGAGGTCGAGCGCGCGCGTCTGCGGATCGTAGACGACGTTTTCCAACACGGTGCCGAAGTGGTGCGAGGCCGCCCAGATCTCGGGTTCCGCCTCTTGCGAGAGCTTGATCAGCTTCGCGTAGCACCCGCCTTCGAAGTTGAAGACGCCGTCGGACGACCAGCCGTGCTCGTCGTCGCCGATCAGCGGCCGGTGCGGATCGGAGGAGAGCGTCGTCTTGCCGGTACCCGAGAGGCCGAAGAAGATCGCGACGTCGTTGTCCTTGCCGGCGTTCGCAGAGCAATGCATCGAGAGCACGTCGCGCAGCGGCATCAGGTAGTTCATCACGGTGAAGACGGACTTCTTGATCTCGCCCGCGTAGCGCGTGCCGCCGATCAAGATCACCTTGCGGGCGAAGTTCACGAGCACGAAGGTCGACGTGCGGACGCCGTCGCGTTCCGGGTCGGCGTCGAACTCTGCCGCGTCGATCACGGTGAATTCCGGGACGAAGCCTTCGGCCGCGTCATCTGCGTCGTCGATGAACAGGTCGCGCGCGAAGAGGCTGTGCCAGGCGTACTGGGTGACGATGCGCACCGGCAGGCGATAGCGCGGGTCGGCGCCGACGTGGCAGTCGAGCGAGAAGATGTCCTTGCCGGCGAGATACTCGCCGACGCGCGCGAGCAGCCCGTCGAACACCTTCGCGTCGATGGATTTGTTCGCGCCCCAATCGATGTGCGTTTCGCTGCCCGGTTCGCGCACGAAGAACTTGTCCTGCGGCGAACGTCCGGTGTGCTTGCCGGTTTCGACGATCAGCTGGCCGTCGGCGCCGAGAATTCCCTCGCCCCGCCCCAGGGCATGCTCGTACAGCTGAGCAACGCTTTGGTTGCGGTACACGGTGCCGACGCCGGACAGTCCTAGGCTGGACAGATGTTCGTCGAAGGACTGCGAAGGATACGGTAGCGTGAGAATTGACCTACTCCTCGGTAGCGGCCCGGGGGAAAAAGGCGAAATTCGCCCGGCGAGCAGCACTCGCCTCGTTAGAATACGCCGTGCGGGGCGATCGTGAGCGGATCGATGTCGGAGTTGTTCACCGTCATTCCGCCGGGCCAGGCGTTCGCCACCCTTGCGCACGGTTGTTCCCACGTCGAGCGCACCGAAATCGTGCCCTTGGCGGAGGCGCTGGGCCGGGTGAATGCGGCGGACGTCTTCGCCGCGGAGACGCTCCCGGCGTTCGCGCGCTCGACGATGGACGGCTATGCCGTGCGGTCGGCCGACACCCACGGCGCCTCGGAACAGTCCCCCGCCTACCTTGAATTGACCGGCGACGTCCCCACCGGAATCGTCCCCGCCGTGACCGTGGTCCCGCGAACCGCCGTGCGCATCCACACGGGCGCCATGCTCCCGCAAGGCGCGGACGCCGTAGTCATGGTGGAAGACACCAACCAGCATGGCGTTGAGATCGAGGTCCTGGCCGCGGCCGCCCACGGCGAGAACGTCCTCACGATCGGCGAAGACGTGGCCCGCGGCGCACTGGCGATCCCCGCAGGGCGGCGGCTCCGCCCGGCGGACCTCGGCGGCCTCGCCGCACTCGGCATCACCGCCGTCCACGTTCGCGCCCGGCCCCGAATCGCGATCCTCTCGACCGGCGACGAGGTCGTCCCTGCCGGCGCGGCTCCCGGCCCGGCCCAGGTTCGCGACGTGAACGCGACGACGGTTGCCGCGACGGTCGAGCGCGCCGGCGGAATCGTTGTGCCCTGCGGGATCGCGCCGGACGACGAGCCCGCGCTGCTGGGGGCGGCTCGCGCCGCCCTCGAGGACGCCGACGCGCTCGTCCTCTCGGCAGGTTCGTCGGTGTCGGTGCGCGATCTCACCGGGCGGGTCGTCGACGCACTCGGCCGGCCCGGCGTCCTGGCGCACGGCATCGCGATCAAGCCGGGGAAGCCGACGGTCATCGCGCTCTGCGACGGGAAGCCGGTCGTCGGCCTGCCGGGAAACCCGGCGAGCGCGCTGGTCGTCGCGTGGCGCATCGTGCGCCCGCTGGTGCGGCTGCTCGGCGGCGAGGCGGTCGACGACGATGCGCTCGGCGACGAGCGCGAGCTCGACGCCCTGCTCGATCTCTCCGTGCCGTCGCGACCGGGACGCGAAGACTACGTGCCTTGCACCCTCCGGCGCGACGCCGCCGGCGCGCTGCACGCGATGCCGGTCTTCGGCGCGTCGAACTTGATCTTCACGCTGGTGCGCGCCGACGCGCTGATCGCCGTGCCGCTCGATCGCAGCGGCCTCGCGGCCGGCGAACGCGTGCGGGTGATCGTGCCGTGACGACCCACGATGCGGCGTCCGCGCCGCGCAACGTCTTTCTGCACGACGTCCCGCTCGAGGATGCGCGCGCGCGGTTCGAGGCCGCGCTGCGAGAAGCGGGCGTCGACGCGCGCGGCAGCGCCGCCGAGACGCTGGCGCTCGACGAGGCGCTCGAGCGGGTCACGGCGCGGGCCGTGATCGCGCGCTTGTCGTCGCCGCACTATCACGCTTGCGCGATGGACGGCGTCGCCGTTCTTGCCGCCCGCACCGCCGGCGCACTGGAGACCGCGCCGCTCGAGCTCTCGGCGGCCGAAGCGATCGTCGTCGACACCGGCGACCCGTTGCCGGACGGGTGCGATGCGGTTATTCCGATCGAGCTGATCGAACCGCGTGCCGGTGGTGCGATCGCGATCCGCGCCTCGGTCGCGCCGTTCGAACACGTGCGCGCGATCGGCGAAGACGTCGTCGCGGGCGACGTCGTGGTGCCGGCCTTCCGGCGGCTGCGGGCCGCCGATCTCGCCGCGTGCGCCGCCGCCGGGATCGCGCAGGTCGAGGTCGTGCGCCGGCCGCGCGTCGCGATCCTCACGACGGGCGACGAACTCGTCGACGTAACCGTCGAAGGGCCGCCGCCCGGCGCGATCCTCGATTCCAACGCCGTGCTGCTCGCCGCGTGCGTGCGCGAGTACGGCGGCACGCTCACCCTGACGATGCGCGTCCCCGACGTCGAGGACGTGCTCGTCGCGGCGGTGGCGCGCGCCGTCGCTGCCAGCGACGTCGTCGTCGTGAATGCCGGCTCGTCTGCCGGCCGCGACGATCACACCTCGCGCGTCTTCGGGCGCTTCGGCGACGTCGTCGTGCACGGCGTCGCAATTCGGCCGGGTCACCCGCTGGTTCTTGCGGTAGCCAAAGATCCTTCGACAGGCTCAGGTCAGGCCGTCCCGCTGCTCGGAATCCCCGGCTATCCGGTGAGCGCCGCGATCTGCGCCGATCTCTTTCTGCGCCCGCTGCTCGAACGGCTCGGGCACCGCGAACCGGCGGACGTCGCGGAGATCGAGGTCGAGCTCGCGCGCAAGCTGTTCTCGCCGCTGGGTGAGGACGAATTCGTCCGCGCGGTCGCGGCCCGCGTCGACGGACGGCTCGTCGCGACGCCGCTGCGCCGCGGCGCCGGCGTGATCACCTCGCTCTCTCGCGCCAACGTGCTGATCACCGTGCCGCGCTTCAGCGAAGGCGCCGCGGCCGGCGTGCGCGTTCGCGCGCGCGCGCTGCGCCCACTCGGCGCGATCGAGCGAACGCTGCTCGCGATCGGCAGTCACGACGTCGCGCTGGACCTGTTGGCGGGACGGCTCGCTGCGCTCGGGATCGAGCTCGTCTCGGCGCACGTCGGCAGCATCGCCGGTCTCGTCGCGCTGCGCGACGGCGCCGCGCATCTGGCCGGAACACATGTCCTCGATCCGCCGAGCGGCACGTACAACGACGTCGCCGTGCGCCGCTACGGGCCGGCCGTCCCGGTCGCGCTCGTGCGCCTCGCCGAGCGCGAACAAGGGATCCTCGTCGCGCCGGGCAACCCGCTCGAGATTCGAACGCTCGCCGACGTCGCTGCGCGCGGCGCGCGGTACGTGAACCGGCAGCGCGACGCCGGCACCCGCATCCTGCTCGACGCGCTGCTGGCGCGCGAAGGCGTCGCCGCGCAATCGATTGCGGGCTACGATCGCCTCGAGTTCTCCCATCTCGCGGTCGCGCAGCTCGTCGCCAACGGCAGCGCCGACGCGGGCCTGGCGATTCGCGCGGCGGCGCAAGCGTTCGGTCTCGGATTCGTTCCGGTCGCCTTCGAGCCGTATGACTTGGCGCTCCCCGCCGCGTCGCTCGACGAGCCGCGCATCGCGGCGGTCCTCGAAACGCTGCGCGATTCGAGCTTTCGGTCCGACGTCGAACGCTTGGGCGGCTACGATACGACGGCGGCCGGAAGCGTGCGCGTCGTCGATCCGCAACCGGCGGGCGCGTCGTGACGGTCGAACTCTTCGGAATGTCACGCGCGCTGGCGGGACGGCCGACCGTAACGCTTGCCGTCGAAGGGACCGTTGACTACGCCGGATTCTTGCGGGCGTTGGCCGACGCCGTCCCGGCACTGGTTCCGGACGTCATCGTGCCGGCCCGCGATGCGCTGGTCGAACCGAACCTGCTGCTGCTCGACGGCCGGCGCGCCCCGCTCGACGGCGAGCGATTCGGCGCCGACGACCGTCCGTGCGTGCTCTTTCTGGCGAGCGGCGGATGAGCGCCCGTCCTGAGCCGGCCGTTGGATACGCGGGTCCGCGCGATCTGCTCGAGATCGACTTGAGCGCGCGCACCGCGCGCCGCACCGCGCTCGGCGACGAGGTCTTCGCCGACGCGCTCGGCGGCGTCGGCTTGGCGGTGCGCCTCATCGACGAGCGCGTGCGCGGGCCGCTCGACCCGCTCGGCGCACACAACCCGATCGTGTTCGCCGCGGGTCCGTTCGCGTCGACGCCGGTCCCGGCCGCGAACAAACACGCCCTGGCGACGATCTCGCCGCTGACCGGTCTGCTCAACGAAGGCCTCTCGTCGAGCCATTTCTCCGCCGTCCTGCGGCGCTGCGGCCTCGCCGCGATCGTCGTGACCGGCACCGCCGACGATTGGACCACCGTCGTCATCGAAAGCGGAAGCGTGCGCTTCGAAGACGCCACGCCGCTCGTCGGGCTTTCGGCCCGCGAAACGACGCGCGCGCTGCGCGAGAGCTACGGCGATCGCTCGGTGCGCGTGTGCGCGATCGGCGTCGCGGGCGAACGCGGCGTGCGCTACGCGGCGGTCGAGAACGACGGCCGCCAGGCGGGGCGCGGCGGCACCGGTGCGGTGTTCGGCGCGAAGCGGCTCAAAGCCGTCGTGCTGCGCGGCCGCGGCGAAGTGCGCATCGCCGATCCGGAGCGCACGGCGACGATCTCGGCGACGCTGCGCGAGCGTGCCGTCGGCCCCAAGACCGCGAAGTATCGGGTGCTCGGAACCGGCGCGAACCTGCGCGTGCTGCAGCGCATGGGACAGCTGCCCACCCGCAACTTCACCGCGGCGACGTTCGAAGGCGCGGAGCGGGTCACGCCGGAGCGCGCGCGCGAATCGCGCGGTTCGTACCTCGAGCTGCGCGCCGGATGCGCGGGGTGCCCGGTGCAGTGCGAGCATCTGTACGTGCGCAAGGACCGCGATCGCCGCTCCGCCGCAGCGAGCGAGTACGAGTCGGTGTGGGCCTTCGGACCGAACTGCGGCGTGGACGATCTCGACGCGGTGCTCGACGCGATTGGCCTGTGCGATGAGCTCGGACTCGACACGATCTCTGCCGGCTCGGCGATTGCGTTTGCGATGGAGTGCGCCGAGAACGGCTTGGTCCCGCGCGATGCGTTCGGCCCGGAGCTCCGCTTCGGCAACGGTGCCGTGCTCGTGCCGGCGATCGAAGCGATCGCGCAACGCCGCGGGCTCGGCGACGTGCTGGCCGACGGCGTCCGCGCTGCGGCGGAGCGGATCGGCGGCGGCGCCGAGCGCTTCGCGATGCACGCCAAGGGTCTGGAACTGCCGGGGTACGAGCCGCGGACCCTGCCGACGTACGCGCTCGGCCTCTCCACGTGCACGCGCGGCGCGTGTCACAATCGGGCCGCGACCTACGATCGCGACCTACGCAATCCGAGCGAGGAGCGCGACGACACCCAGCGCGCGCGCGATGCGATCGAAGCCGAAGATCGCGCGGTCGCTTGGGACAGCCTCGTGCTGTGCAAGTTCGTGCGCGACTGCTTCGAGGATTTCGAGAGCGAAGCCGCCGCGCTGTGGAGTGCCGTGAGCGGCGTTCCGCTCGACGCGAACGGCCTTCGCGAGGCCGCCCAACGCACGTGGCAGCGCAAGCGCGCCATAAACGCGCGGCTGGGCTGGACGCCGGCCGACGACACGCTGCCCGAACGGTTCTTCGCCGAGCCGATCCCGGCCGGTTCGAACGCCGGCCGCCGGATCGATCCCGAGCGGCTCTCGGAGCTGCGGGCGACGTACGAGGCGTTGCGCCGGGAAGCGCGGGCCCCAGTCCCCGTTGGACTAGCCTAGGGAGGGACGGCGCGAGCAGTCTCTTGCTTAATTTTCGGGATGCGTGTATACACGTATATCATCACGCCGAGGCGAAGGAGCGTAAAGTGCGGGGACGGCTCACCTGGACGTTGGCTCTGGCGGCATTTGCAGCCGCGACGATGGCGGCACGGGCCGACGCTCGGCCTTGGACCTTAGCCGACGTCGCGGCGACGCGAACGGTCAGCGCGGTGCGCCTTGCGCCGCGCGCCGACCGGATCGCCTACGCGATCACGTCGGTCGACCCGAAGACGCATGCCGATCGGACCGTCTGGTACCTGCGCTCGGTCGGCCGCGCCGATGACGCCCCGCTGGACGTTCCGCCGAGCGCCGCCCCGGACGACCTGCAGTGGTCGCCGGCGGGCGAGGCGATCGCGTGGACCGACGGCGGCCGCTTGTGGCGGTACGACGTCGCCTCGCACCGGCGCCGTCCGCTGACCGGCCCCGCGCGGATCGCCCTGGCTTTCGCGTGGTCGCCGGACGGAGGGCGCATCGCGGTGACGGAGCAGCCTGCGGCGGCTCGCGGCGCAAAGGCGGTCTCGTACTTCTTGGACCCGCTGGCGTCGGGCGTCGCGGTGACGACACCGGAGCCGATCGGCCTATGGATCGTCGACGTTGCGGCCGGCACGGAGCGGCCGATAGGCGGGACGGGTTCGTTCGGCGGCGAGGCCGCGCCCGCCGCACCGACCTGGTTTCCGGACGGCCGGCGGCTCGCGATCGGGCGTCAGCCGTCGGCCTACTACGCAGACTACGAGCGGCTCCGCTACGTGGTCGTTGACACGCGCGACGGCGGCACGACGGCGATCGGCGGCGCGTACGGCGTCCTGCCGGGTTCCTCACCGCCGGCGATCGACGCGGCAGGGCGGATCGCGTACGTCCACACCGCCGACGGAACGACCAGCGGCCGCACCGACGTCTTCGTCGGCGACCGGAACGCGAGCGCACCGCTCGACCGCGACTTCTGGTCGTGCGGTGCCTCGCGCGTGACGAGCGCGGGGAGCGCGCTGTATGCGAGCGCCCTCGACGGCGTGGCGATGCGCGTGTACCGGCTCGACGGCGACGCCCCGCGAGCGATCACGCCGGCCGACCGCACCGTGCTGGCGTTTTCGGTCGCGGCGAACGGCCGCATCGCGTACGTCGCAAGCGCGCCCGACGTGCTGCCGGAGGTCTTCGTCGCCGACGCCGACGGGACGCACCCGACGCGCGTCACGCACGCGTCGTCGATCCCCGCCGGCGTCGACGTCGCGCCGACGCAGCTGCTGCGCACCGCAACGGGCGACGGTCACGAGCTCGTTGCGCAGCTCACCCAGCCGCGCGGGACGCAGGTTCCGCTCGTCGTCGAACTGCACGGCGGGCCGCAGTGCTCCGACGACATCGGGTTCTCGCCGTCGGCCCAGTGGTTCGCGACGAACGGCTACGCGCTGCTGCGGCCGAACCCGCGCGGCAGCGACGGCTATGGCGCGTGGTCGTACAAAGCGATCGTCGACGACTGGGGCGGAGGTCCGCTCGACGACGTACGCGCGACGATCGCGTCAGCCCGTGCGACCGGGACGATCGATGCGACGCGCATGTTCGTCGAAGGCACCTCGTACGGCGGATACCTCACCGGGTGGACCGTCACGCACGACGACGAGTTCCGCGCGGCGGTCGCGGGTTTCCCCGTCGTCGATCTGCCGATGTTCTCGGCGCTCTCGCGCAGCCCGGGGATCGTCCGGCGTTTCTTCGGTTCCACGCCGCTGGCGACCGCGGCAGGCCGCGAGCGGCTGCGGGCCGAGTCTCCGTCGTCGTATGCCGATGCGATGCGCACCCCGCTGCTCGTGGCGGCGGGCCTGCACGACGCGCAAGCGCCTTATCCGCAAGCGATCGCGTTCTACCGCGCGCTGCACGAAGCCGGCAAGGACGTGCAAATGCTGGTCTACCCCGACGCGGGACACGGCCCCAGCGATACGTTCGGGTTCGTCGACTATCTGGCGCACATCGCGGGCTGGTTCGCCGCGCACGGCGGCCTGAAGATCCCCGGCGTCATCCTGCCGCCGAGCGCTGCAACGGGCACCGCTTCGACCGGTACGGTGCGATGATGCCGATCGAACGGAGAAGCACGCCGTCGCTCATCGCCGAGGCGATCCGCGAACAAATTCACGCCGGTGCGCTTCCCGGCGGATCGGCACTGAACCAGAACGAGCTCGCCGAACGCTTCGGCGTCAGCCGCATCCCGGTGCGCGAAGCGCTGCGCCAGCTCGAGACCGACGGAACGATTCGCTACGTGCCCAACCAAGGCGCGGTCGTGACCGCCTACACGGCCGCGGAGATTCGCGAGCGCTTCGAGATTCGCGGCGAACTCGAACCGCTCGCGCTGCGTCTCGCGATCGCGAACGTCACGCCGCAAGCATTGCGCGGGCTTGAGCGCGAGCTGAGCGCGATGCGCGAGGAGAGCGATCCGGGGCGCTGGGGGAAACACCACACGGCCTTCCACCGTTTGCTGTACGAAGGCGCCAGGCGGCCGCGGCTGCTGGCGATCATCGAGTCGCTCTACATCAGCCTCGCGCGCGCGATGACGACCGATCTCGCGCTCGCCGAAATGCGCGCGCACGACGCCGAGCACCGCGCGATTCTCGACGCGGTCGCGCGCGGCGAAGCGGAGGCCGCGACGCGCGCCCTCCGC
>JAQBPL010000122.1 GCA_028287545.1 Vulcanimicrobiota bacterium
GACGTGATCGCGGCCGGCGGCGGCGCGACGATCAAGATCGGCCACATCGACGGCTTCTCCGGCGTCTATGCCGCCGCGTCGCAGTCGCAGCAGCACGGACTCGAAGTCGCCGTCGCCGAGGCGATGAAGAAAAACAACCGGATCAAATACGAGATCGTCAAAGGCGACGACGCGAGCAAACCCGCCAACGGCACGACCGAGGCGAAGCGGCTCATCTCGCAAGACAAAGTCGACGTCCTCACCGGCTGCCTGAGCTCCGCGGTCGGTCTCGCCGTCTCCGCGACCGCGGAGGAGAACAACACGTTCTTCCTCGCGATCGGGACGCACGACACGAACATCACCGGCCCGAAGGCGCACCGCGTCACGTTCCGCCAGACCTGCTCGAACGCGATGCTCGCGAACGCGATCGGCCCGGAGCTGCTCAAGCACGGCAAGAAGTGGTACTTCCTCGTCGCCGACTACGCGTTCGGCGTCGACGGCGCCACGCGTCTCAAGAAGATCCTGCTGGCGCACGGCGGCACGATCGCCGGCGAAGATCTGCACCCGCTCGGACAGACCGACTACTCGTCGTATCTCACCAAGGCGCGCAACACCGACGCCGACGTGCTGTTCTTCTCCAACTACGGCCCCGACTGCCAGAACGCGACGAAGGCCGCGGTGCAGCTCGGCCTCAACAAGAAGATGACGTTCGGCGGCATCCTCTCCGGCAACGACGTCGCGGTCGGCATGCCGGTCGACGATATCGTCGGCTCGATCTGGGGCTACGTCTGGGGTCCGGAAGCCGGCGGCGACGCAGCAAAGGTGTACGCCTCGCTCAAGCCCGGCGTTCCCGCAGTTGATTGGCGCCAGTATCTCGGCTACATGGCCGGCAAGAACATCATCAATCGCATCAACGCCGCCGGCTCAACGGACACCGAAAAGCTCGTCCAAGCGTTCGAGAACTACCACTACGACGCCGCGAAGAAGAGCGGTGCGTACTTCCGCAAGTGCGATCATCAGGCGGTCCAGCAGACGTACGCCGGCGTGATCGTTCCGAAGAGCAAGCGCCGCACCGAAGGCGAGTACTTCGCGATCGCCTCGACGGTCGGCGGCGAGTTCGCGGCGGAATCGTGCTCTAACCCCGACAGCACGGCGGCCGAGAAGATCATCAGCTCGGAGAAGATCGGACCGCGCGAAGGCTACACCGTCGTCAAGGTTTAGCTTCGCCGAATCCCTCGGAGGGCGGTCGCCGAGCGCGGCCGCCCTCCTTTTTCATCAAGTTCTTAAAACCTTAGTTGACACGCTCGGGAGGCGCGTGATAGCGTCGGCGTATGCCCCGCAAGAAGTCCCCGACCCTCACCGAGGCCGAGTACCGGCTCATGCAGGTCCTCTGGGAGCGCGAGGAGTCCAGCGTCGCGGAGGTGGTCGATGCGATCGGCGATCCGCCGCTGGCGTACAACACCGTCCTGACGACGATGCGGATCCTCGAGCAAAAGGGCTACGTGCGGCACAAGGCCGTCGGCCGCGCGTTCATCTACCGGCCGATCGTCGCGCGCGACGAAGCGCAGCGCAGCGTCGTGCAGCACGTGCTCTCGCGCTTCTTCGACGGCTCGCCGCGCGAACTGGTTCTGAACCTGCTCGAGTCCGAAGCCGTGGACGACGACGAACTCGCGCGGCTGCGCGAACTGCTGGACGGCGCGCGGGAGAAATAGCATGCTGGAGGCGATCGTCAACGTCGCGTTGCGAGCGATCCTCGCCAGCGTTCTGCTGGGCGGCGTTCTCGTGCTCGCCGTTCTCGCCGCGACCCGTTGGCTCTCCCTCACCGCATCGACCCGCCACGCCCTCTGGACGATCGCCCTCATCGCGACGGCCGTGATGCCGCTGGCCGGGGTAGGCGTCAGCCTCGCCCGCGGTATGGCGCCGCCGCCCCCGGTCGCCGTCCCCTCCACCGTCCTTTCCGAGCCGTTGCCGCTTCCTCACCTGGCGAGGGGGTTGAGCCCGAGCCTTCGGCGTGGCACGCCCCCGCCCGACGCCGCGACGACGGCCGGCTTCGCGCTCGCGAACCTCAGCTTCAACTTCACGCCTCGGCTCTCGCGGGAACTGGCGATCGGCGTCGTCGGCGTGTGGCTCGCCGGCGCGCTGATCGGGCTCGTCGGACTCGTCGCGAGCATCGTGCGCGTGCGCGGTCTCAAGAAACGCTCGAGCCCGCTCGAAGGCGACCTGGCCGACGAGTTGCCCTGGCTCACCGACGTCACGGCGGGACGCGAGATCTACTTGCGGCTCTCGTTCGAGACCGAGACGCCCGTCGCGATCGGCTTCCGCCGGCCGGTGATCTTGATCCCGACCGAACTGGCGAGCGCCGCCGGGCTCGCCGCGATCGAATCGCTCATCCTGCACGAACACGCGCACCTGCGGCGCTACGACGACTGGACGAACCTCGTGCAGCGCACGATCGAACGGATCTTCTGGTTCAATCCGGTCGTGTGGCTGGTCGGACGCCGCATCGCGCTCGAACGCGAGATCGCCTCCGACGACGCGGTCGTCGAGAAGACCGGCGCGGCGCACGCGTACGCGACGTCGCTCTGGCGGCTAGCGCGCGAGATGCGCATGCCCGAACACGCCGTGGTCGCGCCCGGCGCGCTGCTCACGCGCAAGCAGATCAGCCTGCGCATCGAGTTGCTCCTGGACAAGAATCGCGCGCGGCTGCACCGTTCCCCCGCGGCATCGTTCGGCGTCGTTTTGGCGGGGCTGGTCGCCGTCGGGTTCGTCGCGACGAGCGCGCCGGCCGTGGAGCTTCCCGCCGCCGCGCCGCTCGCGCCTCCCACGCGGATCGTCCTGCCCGAAGGCTCCAACCCGCCGCACCAGCGGATCGTCATCGTCGGAAAACAGACCGTCACCCCGCCCTCCGTCCCGCTCGTCGCGGTGGGGCCGCTTCCGCGCGTGGCGCCGCTGCCTCCGGTGGCGGTCCCTCCGAGCGTTCCGCCGATGCGGCACGCGCTGATCGACGTCGACGTGGCCGCCATCGTCCATGACGCGCTCGCCGACGTGCCGATGCAGATCGCGGATGAGGCCGGCATGGCTCACGGCGGCCGAACGTTGGCCGGCGTGAAGCTCACCCGCGATCTCATCGCCGCCTGCAAGGGATGTTCGATGCGCAACGCCGACCTGCGCGGGCTCGACCTGCACGGTCTCACCTTGACCGGCGACGACATGAGCGGCGCCGACCTGCGCGGCGCGAACCTCGCCGGCGCCGTGCTGCGGGGCGTGTCTCTCACGCGCGCCAACCTCTCGACGGCCGACCTGCGCGGCGCGGTGCTGACCGGAGCCAACCTCAGCCGGGCCGACCTGCGCGACGCGAATCTTGCGAACGTGCACTTCAACGGCGTCGACTTCGCGCACGCCAACCTCACCGGCTCCGATCTGACCGGCGCCAGTTTGAACGGGTGCGATCTGACCGGCATCAGCCTGCACGGCGCGAAGACCGCGGGCATGACCATGCAAGGGACGGGGCTCGACGGCTGACGCCGAGCGCCTTTTTCGTGCCCGTCATTCTTATATTGTTAGTTGCAAGGAGTCGCTCCATGACACGACCGCCGGCCCTCATCGGGCTCCTCGTTCTCGCCCTCCTCGCCGCAGCGCCGGCCGCGCCGGCCGCCGCGCAGAACGATCTCTCGCGGAGGCTGATCGACGCCTGCGTCGGGTGCCGCCTGCTGCACGACTTGCACGGCCGCGACCTGCACGGACTGCGCTTCATCGGGAGCGATCTGCGCAACGTCGACTTCTCGCGCGCGAACCTGCGCGGAGCGCGCTTCAGCGGCGCCGATCTCGACGGCGCGCGCTTCGACGACGCGGACCTGCGCGACGCCCGTTTCGAGGGCGTCAGCGTTCGCGGGACGTCGTTCGCCCGCGCGAAGCTCGAAGGCGTGAAGCTCAGCGGCGTCGATTTCGATGGTCACGGCCGCGTCGGCGCCCATCCCGTGGTGCACCCTCGCCGCTACGTCTGGATCCAAGACGGCGAAATCGCGATCCCGCCGATCCCGCCGTTGCCGCCGCACGCCCCCGCGGTGCCGCCGGCGCTGTCCGCGCCGTCAGCTCCGCCCGTGCCGCCCGCTCCGCCAACGCCTGGGGACGCGGACGGGCGTTCCTAGTTCAGCGGCGACTGATCATGACGGCGATGCGTTGCCGTTCGGCGGAGAATCGCCGCAGCCAGGTGTCGTGCGGATACTTCGAACGCCAGTCGGAGATCGCGTCGTCGACGAGCGCGAGCATCGAGCCGACGCTGCGGTCACCGCTCTCGGCGCGCCGCTCCAACCCGTCGAGCGCGTTGCGAATGCCGAGCACGCTCATCTTCATCCGGCCGAAGTACTCGTCCGCCGGAGCGAGATCGCGAATGCTGGCCTGCGCGACCGAACCAAGACACGCGACGAAAAGGGCGACGGCAAGAAGCGTGCGGCGCATGAAAACCTCCAGCGTGTTTTTAGCGGGGCTGCAGAGCGTATTCGCTCCGCGGATACTCGGCGACGAGCCAATCGAGTGTTTCGTCTTTGCGCGTCTGCGCGTCGTCCATGTCGAGCTTGCCGTAGAGCTCCGCCAACGCGTAGGCGTATTTGGGGATCCACGGATCGCGCGGGAACTGCGCTTGCCAGTCGCGCAGCGCGTCCTCGACGAGGACGGCTTTATCGAAGATGTGTTCTGCTGCTTCGGGTTCCGCGTCGGCCCGCGCGGAGAGGTCGTGAAGCGAATTGCGAACGCCCAGAATGCTCATCTTGAGCCGTCCGAAATAGCGATCGGCGGGCGCCAGATTCGAGATCGGGTTCGCTAGCGCCGGAGCGGCGAACGACGCCGCGAGCAGCAATGCCAAGAAGATCCGCTTCATACAGCACGTCCTTGTCGGAGGGGTGTACGAGCGGTCCCACAACCATCCGATGGCCGCTGCTCGTAGTACCTACATCGGACGGTGTCGGCGCGGAATTCAGTCGGCGCGAATGCGTGTGACGCGCATCCGCAGGCTAGCGCTTACTCAGGGTCGGCGAACAAGAACGCGAGATCTTCGCGGGTCAGCGTCTTCGCGACCGCGCTGTCGGCCTTCACGACCGTCTTGGAGAGGGCCGTTTTGCGCTCCGCGAGCGCACGAATCTTCTCCTCGACCGAGCCCGCCGTCACCATGCGATACGCGGTGACCGGCCGGATCTGGCCGATGCGATGCGTCCGGTCGATGGCCTGACGCTCGACCGCCGGATTCCACCACGGATCGTAAAGAATCACATAGTCGGCGGCCGTGAGCGTGAGCCCGACGCCGCCCGCCTTGAGCGAGCACAGAAACACCGGCGGCCCGTCGTCGCTCATGAACCGTTCGACCTCGGCCTGCCGGTCGCGATCCTTGGTCGAACCGTCGAGATACCCGTACGCGACGTTGCGCCGGTCGAGCGCGGTGCGCATCACCTTGAGCATCGACGAGAACGCGCTGAACACCAGCACCTTGTGGCCGCCGTCGAGCACTTCGTCGACCGTCTCGAGGAAGGCGTCGAACTTGCCGCTCGCCTCGGGGTCGTCCAAATATTCCGGCACCAGCAAGCCCGGATGCGCGCACACCTGGCGCAGGCGCGTCAGCGCCGCCAGCACGTGCACCGTCGCCGATTCGGCGCCGTCCTCGTCGAGCTTCGCAAGCACGTCGCGGCGCGCGGCTTCGGCGATCCCGCGATACAGCCGCCGCTGCAGCGGCGTGAGCTCGCACTCGATGATCGCTTCCGTGCGTTCGGGCAGCTCCTTCGCGACGTCTTCTTTGGTGCGCCGCAGCAGGAAGGGTTCGAGGCGCGAGCGCAACGCGCTCGCCGCGCGCTCGTCGCCGTCCGCGATCGGCAGCTCGAAACGCCGCCGGAACGACGCCTCGGAGCCGAGTAAGCCGGGCTCGACGAACCCGAAGATCGCCCACAAATCGCGCAGCGAATTTTCGACCGGCGTTCCGGTGAGCGCCAGCCGATGGTCGGCCTGCAGTCCGCGCACGACCTTGGCGATTTGCGAGCTGGGGTTCTTCGCGTTCTGCGCCTCGTCGAGGACGAGCGTGCGGAAGCGGAAACGCTCGAGATGCTGCGCGTCCAGACGTGCCAGCGCGTACGAGGTGATGATCACGTCGAACTCGTGGATCGTGTCGTATTTCGCCGCCCGATCGCTGCCCGATTGCAGGCGCAGCGTGCTCAAGCTCGGGGCGAACTTGCGAATCTCGTTTTCCCACGTGTGCGTCACCGACGTCGGGGCGATGACGAGCACGGGAGAGTTGCCTTCGTCTTCCTTGCGCTTCGCGACGTGCGCGATCAATTGCGACGTCTTCCCCGTGCCCATGTCGTCCGCGAGGATGCCGCCGAAGCGGAACGACGAGAGGTAAGACAAGAAATCCAGACCGCGGCGCTGATAGTCGCGCAGCGGCAGCACGAGCGCTTCCGGCGCGTCGACCTGCTCGATACCCTCAAAATTGCGCAGCCGTTCGCGAACGCGTTCGACTTCCTCCGGCAGCGCGACGTCGCCGAACGCCTCGTGCAGCTCATCGCGCATCGCGACCAGCGAGGCGAGCCCCGTGCGGCGCCGGTCGTTGAGTTCCGAGAGCAGGTTCTGGCGCGAACGCAAATCGCCGACGTCGACGAGTTTGCCCCGCACCTCGGCGTAGCGGCCCTTCGCGCCGAGCAGCGCGCGCAGTTCGTCGCGGGTAAGCGGCTCGCCGCCGCCGACGAAGACCGAGACGTCGAGGTCGAACCAATCGCCGCTCTCGGTCGCCGTCGCGTGCACCGAGACGTCGACCGTACCGCCGCCGACGAGCGTCGCGAGCGAGTCGTCGAGCCGCACTTCGGTATCGTCCCACTCGGGCCACAGCGTGCGCACCACGTCCGCCGCGCGATCGGCGTCGTGCAGCGCGAAGCCGTCGGCACCGCGCGGGACGAAGCCCGCTTCGAGGAAGCGGCGCGAGAACGCGCGCGCGACCTCGGGTGCGAAGCGCACGAAACGCCCGTCGCTCGGCGTGACCGCACCGTGCGGATTGAATGCGACGTACGCGCCGCCGGCGAGGTCGACGAAGCCCAAGCGCGCGAGCAGCGCGCCGTCGCGCCACGCCGCGCGGATCACCATCCCGGGCCGCTGCGCGTCGATGACCCCGAGCGCCTTGCGCTCGTCCGCGGTCAGGAACGGCGCGACGCGCGCGATCGCGCGCATCGACGGAGCGCCGTCTTGCGCGGCGGCGGCCTCGGCGACCTTGGCGGCCGCGATGATCTTGCGCGGATCGAACGCGCCGTCGAGCAGATAAGCGATGCGGTCGGCGACCAGCCACGCCGGCGGACCGTCGAGGACGAACGCGCCGGCGGGCGAGACGCGCACGTCTTCGGCGGCTTCGAGCACGGGCACGAAGGCGGCGCCTTGGCGCTGCGCGCGCAGGCGCACGCCGCGGGTCTCGATCGCGAACGGCGGAAGTTCCGCCGGATGCCGGTTATCGCCGGGCGCGTCGTCGAAGCGCAGCCGCGGATGGCGCGCCAGACGGAAGAGCGCGCGCGCCAAAGCCTTGGTGGATGCGCGCGCGCCGAACGCTTCCTGCACCGCGTCGTCGCGCAGCAGGTTGCGATCGACTTCGTCCCAGTCGTCGGCCGGCGTCTGGTCCATCATCGCGAGGATCGCGTCGGCATCGCGTATGACGCCGCGCAGCCGCGGCGTGTCGAGATAGAGCGCCCCGCCGATCGCGCCCGCGGAACTGAGCGTCACGACCGGCCAGACGGCGCGCGCGCGTGTGCGGGCGGCGTCCGAATCGGCATCGGGGAGCCACGAGAGGTCGGGTTCCAACGGATCGGGCGAGGGCATCGGCAACGCCGCGTCCTCGGCGGTGCGCACGATCTCGAGCGTGGCGACAACGTGTTCGCACACCCCCGTGGCGCCGCACGTGCACACCGAACGCAGCGCCTGCGGCCCCGTTCCGGACGCCCACTCGACGGCCGTCTGCACCGCTACGCGGTCCTTGACCGCCGCCTCGATGCGAGCAGCCTCGACGGAACGCAACGCGACCCGGCCGTCGTCGACGAGGGCTAGTGCGTTGCGGGTCAGGTCACGGGCGAACCACGTGCCGATCTGGGCCGGAAGCCGAGATCGCCACAATGCGTACGGGGTCAACCTTTCGGTATTCGTCACAAACCCGTCGGTTTCCCGACGGGTTTGTGAGGCTTCGGCGAAGCCGCCCGCACTAGACGGGCTGGACTTCGGGCTGGCTCGGGGCCGGCGGCTCTATGAAGGGGATTTTGGAGAAGCGGAGCTTCTCCGGGTTGTCCGCGCTCACTTCGGCGAGGATGCGGTCGCCGGTCGAGAAGTTGCCCTTGAGCATCTCCTCGGCGAGCTCGTCTTCGACCTCGCGTTGGATCGCCCGGCGCAGCGGGCGGGCACCGAACTGCGGGTCCCAGCCCTTCTTCGCGAGCAGCTGCTTGGCGTCTTCGGTCACTTCGAGGTGCATGTCCTGAGCCTTCACCTCGCGGATGACCTTCTCCAGTTCGAGCCCGACGATCTCGGCGATCTGCTCGCGGCTGAGCTGATGGAAGACGACGATCTCGTCGACGCGGTTGAGGAACTCCGGCCGGAAGGCGTGCTTCACCTCATCCAGCACCTTGTTCTTCATGCGCTCGTACGCCTGATCGTCGGGCGTGCCGTCCTGCTTGCGCGGGCGGAAGCCGATGTCGGTCGACGTCTGCATCCCGGTAGCGCCGACGTTCGAGGTCATGATGATCACGGTGTTCTTGAAGTCGACGACGCGACCCTGAGAGTCGGTCAGCCGGCCGTCTTCGAGCACTTGCAGCAGCAAGTTGAACACGTCCGGATGCGCCTTCTCGATCTCGTCGAGCAGCACCACGGAGTACGGACGACGGCGCACCGCTTCGGTGAGCTGTCCGCCCTCTTCGTAGCCGACGTATCCCGGAGGTGCGCCGACGAGCCGCGAGACCGCGTACTTCTCCATGTACTCCGACATGTCGATGCGGATCATCGACTCGGCGTCGTCGAACATGAACTCGGCGAGCGAACGCGCGACCTCGGTTTTGCCGACGCCCGTCGGACCGAGGAAGATGAACGAGCCGATCGGACGCTTCGGGTTCTTGAGGCCCGCGCGCGAACGGCGGATCGCCCGGGTGACGGTCGAGACGGCTTGGTTCTGGCCGATCACGCGCTTGTGGAGCTGATCTTCCATCCCGAGCAGCTTCGCCGTCTCGGCCTGCGCGAGGCGCGAGACCGGGATCTTCGTCCACGACGAGACGATGTGGGCGATGTCGTCCTCGGTGACTTTGAGGGTCTTGTCCTGGAG
>JAQBPL010000128.1 GCA_028287545.1 Vulcanimicrobiota bacterium
CTCCTCTGGCGGCATCGCGCCGGCGGAGCTTTTGCCGAGCCGCGGCTTATCTGATCGTCAAGCCCTTCTTGTCGCGATGACTCTGGAGGGGCGGAGAGATACTGCATGAGCCGCCGAATTTCAGCCGCGCTCGTATGCGCATTCCTCGTCGCGAGCGCATCGACGCTTTACGGGCGCGCGGGTTTCGCCGCCGGCGCCGCGGCGCCCGACGGCAAAGCGATCTTCGGGGCGAAGTGCGCTGCGTGCCATCAGGCGAACGGCGCGGGCAGCGGACCGTATCCTCCGCTCGCCGGCAACGGCGACGTCACGGCCTCCGATACGTCGAGCGCGATTCTCACCGTGCTCAACGGCCGCAGCGGGCCGATCCAGGTGAACGGGAAGACGTTCAGCGGCAACATGCCCGCGTGGAAGGATCAACTCTCCAACGACGATCTCGCGGCGGTTCTCACGTACGTTCGTTCCGCCTGGACGAACAAAGCGGCCGTCGTTACGGGAGAACAGGTGGCGGCGGCGCGCAATCCGACCGCGCTGAGCGGCGCGGGGATCTTCGCCGCCAAATGCGCGACTTGCCACCAATCCGGCGGCCAGGGGACGAGCGCCTACCCGCCGCTCAACGGTAATCCGCACGTCGCGGCGAGCGACCCCAAAGAGATGATCGCGACGATCGTGAACGGGCGCTCGGGCGCGCTGAGCGTCAACGGCACGACGTACACTGGCAAGATGCCGGCGTGGACGGGTCAGCTTTCGCACTCGGATATCGCCGCCGTCGCGACCTACATTCGCTCGGCGTGGACGAACAAGGCGCCGGGCGTGACGGAGCAGCAGGTCGCCTCATCGGGATCGGCCGTCTCGAACGCCGTCGGCGCATCGATCTACGCGTCAAAGTGCGCGGCCTGTCACGGCGCCGCCGGAGCCGGCGGAGGTCACGGGACGTTCCCGGCGCTCGCCGGCGACGCACTCGTCAACAACAGCGATCCGAACGGAATGGTCGGGCTCATCCAGCACGGGCGTAACATGATGCCTGCGTGGAAGGGACAGCTCTCGGCCGGAGACATCGCCGCCGTCGCGACGTTCGTTCGTTCGGCTTGGGGAAACAAAGGCGGAGCCGTGAGCGAGCAGGACGTCACGACGGTGAAATAAGCTCCGCTAGCAGGCGACTCAGTCGTGCAGCACGACGCTGAGGAGCGAGCTGTGCACGTGCAGTCCGCCGTTGTACTCGATGAAGCCGAGCCGGCGGAACTTGTTCATGAAGAAGCTCACCCGCGAGCGCGTCGTTCCGACCATCTCGGCCAGCGTCTCCTGACTGATCTTGGCGATGACGGGCTCGGGCCGGCCCTCTTTGCCGAAGTTCGCGAGCAGCAACAGTATGCGCGCCAGCCGCTTTTCGCTGGAGTTGAAGAGCTGGTCGACGAGGTCTTCCTCGATGCGGATGTTGCGCGAGAGGAGATGGGCCATGAACACGGCGCCGAATTCCGGGTCGTCGTGCAGGGCCGCGATCATGTCCTCGAGACTCCTGCGCACCAGCGAGCACGACTCCAGCGCGGTCGCCGACGCCATGCGCAGCGGCTGCCCCGCCAAGCATCCCTCGCCGAAGAAGTCGCCCTCCCCCAGCATCGCGATCACCGCTTCTTTCCCGCTGGTGGAACTAACGGTGAGCTTGACCTTGCCCCGGCGCACGAAAAAGACCGAATCGGCGGGATCTCCTTGCGCGAAGACGCGCTGGCGCGCTTTGAAGGCGCGCGCGGCGCCGCCGGCCGTGAACCGGACAAGTTCGGCGCTCGCTGGACGCGGCGCCCCGTTCGTCCTTGGTGCAGTTTTGGCGGTTCGCGCCCCCGCTGCGCTCAATTTGGGCATCAGCACCAGGATACGCTATCGGTACGGTGGGCACTGTATACAATTGAACGCTTTTGAGCAAATCGTTGCTCGCGGCGAGAGGATCAGGCCCCGGCGCCGACCAGTTCCGCCAGCGACGAGGACGGCTCGCACTGCAGCTCGTTCATGAGCACGTCGCGGTACTGGCGGTAGTGGCGCAATGCCGCGGCGCGGTCCCCCGATTCGATGTAGGCCCGAATCGCGATCTCGCGCGCCGGCTCGTCGCAGGGGTCGTAGGCGATCATCTCGTGGCAGAGCGCGAGCGCGTCGTGCGGGCGCCCTTCGTCGAGCGCGCGCTTCGCGAGCGCCTGCGCGACCTCGCAGCGGAGCTCGCGCAGATGCCGTTCGGTCGGCTCGAACCACTCCCAGCCGTCGACCTTCGCCGGCCGGCTCGCCCGCAGGCGGTCGTAGAGCTCGCGCAGGCCGTCGGCTTCATGGGGGGCGATCCCCTCGCTCGTGCGCTGCGCGCCGACGGTGCGATCGATCTCCCAGAGGTCGACCCGCACCTCGTTGCCGAGGCGGTATCCTTCGCGCGTGCGCACGACGGCGTTGTCGTCGTCCAGCCGCGCCTTGAGGCGATGCAGGCAGACGTGGAACGCGTTGCGCGCCGCCGACTCGGCCAAGTCGGGCCACAGCATGTCGGTAAGCCGCTCCCGTGAGAGCGCTTCCGGACGCATCGCGATCGCGGTGAGCAGCGCATGCTCGCGCTCGGCCAGCGTCAGCGGGTCGCCGTCGCGGATCACGCGGCCCGTGACGAGCTCGATCGCGATTCCCGAGCGGGCCGCCTCGGCGTTCCCCTCGCGCCGGTAGCGCGAGACGAAGCGCGCGAGGAAGCCGCCGTCCTCGCCGCGCGCGATCGCGTCGATCGCTTCGTGCAGCTCGGGGGCGTCGATTCGTTTCGCGATCGAAGCGGCTTCGGTGCGCATCGCGCGGCGCCGGCTTACGTTCAGCTCGGCGACCGCGAGCGCCGCGAGCACTTGGTAGAACGGCGCACGATACGCCGCAGCCGCTTCGCGCGCAAGCTCCGCGCAGCGCAGCGCCGTCGCGTCGTCTTCCGCCTGCCCCGCGGCGACGAGATATCCGCACGCGACCCACTTGATGTGGTCGGCCGCTTGCGGCTCAACGGCATGGCCGCGCACGGTGCTCGAGAAGAACGCGAAGCCGCGCACGCCCTCGCGCTGGACTTCCGCTTCGAGCGCGAACGCGTGCTGGGTGAGGTCGGCGTCGTCGCCTGCGAGCCAGGCGCCGAACGTCGCCTCGGCCTCATCGAACGCGATGAAGTTGCTGAACCCGGTCTTGCGCACGTGTTCGATCGCGCGCTCGATCCGCTCGCGTTCCGTGGCCCGGTCGCCGCGCACGCGCGCGATGTCGGCGCCGAGCGTCAAGAGCGTCCCCGACGCCATCACGTGCATCGTGTTGACGAACGGCCAGCACGCTTCAAGATCCGCTTCGGCTTCCCTGACGCGTCCGAGCCGCGCGGTCATCAGCGAGCGCAAGTACATCAGCCAGCCGTGCATGCGCGTGGTCGGGACGTCGGGCGCCGCGATCTGCGCGCGAAACTCGTCGACCAGAGCGAGGGCGCGTTCGAACTCGCCGACGTAGCTGAGCATCAGCACGCGGTACACGTAGAGGTAGATGCGCACGATCGGCAGCGCGTCGGCCGGCAGACGGCTCCAGACCTCTTCGACTTCCTCGAGCAGAAGGCGCGAGTCGACGATGAACGTGCGCAGCAGCGCGGTGACCGACCAGACCCGCGGATACCGCAGCACCACCGCGCGGTCGAGCGAGGCGAGCACGCGCGCGTATGCGATCGACGGGCCTTCGTCCTCGAGAACCTCGATGTGTTCGAGCGCCTCGGCCGCGGCGATCTGATCGCCGCGCGCCAGTTGGATCTCGGCCGCGCGCTGATACTCGCCTGCGGTGTGATACGCGGCGGCAGCGGGCGCGAGCAGCGATTCGACGCGCCCCGGATGGCGTTCGAGCAGGGTCGACGCGACGAGCGGGTGGACGCCGAACGTGCCGTCGGGCCGGCGGGTGACGAACGGTGAGGTGCGCGCGAAGTCCATGAACGCATCGAACGCGATCGGGTCGCCGAGCGCGAGCCGCACGTCACGCTCCGCCGCTTGCGGAATTGCGGCGCAGGCCAGCAGCCCGTCGGCGATCGCGGGCGACGCCGCGCCGAGCACCTGATCCGCGAGGTACTCGTGCAATTCTTCGTAGGCGACGTCGTCGAGTTTGTCGAGCAGCGCTTCGAGCCGTCCCTCGTGCGCGAACCGCGCGAGGAGCAGCACCGCGATCGGCCAGCCCGCGGAGATCGCCGCCACACGGGCGACCGCGTCGTCCGCCAGGCCGGTCGGTGCGAAGATCGAGGCGATCTCCGACTCGGTGAAGGCGAGATCGCTCGCCCGCAGGGTCAGGATCTGATGCGGCGGCGCGAAGCGCGAGAGGTGCATGCGCGGCGACTCGCGCGAGCAGATGACGACCGTTCGTCCTTCCGGGCGGTTGGCCAACAGCCGCGCCAGGAAGTCGTGCGAGCCGGGGTCGCCGATCGCGTCCTCGGTGTTCTCGAAGACGAACGCGGCGGGGTGCGTGCGCACGCGCCAGGCCGCGAGCGCGACACCGACCCGGTCGACGTTCGACACTTGGCCGTCGCCCATCAAGCTCTCGTTTTGAGCGAGGTTGGCGCTGCGTTCGGGATGTTCTTCGGCCAGCGCGGGGAGGAGCCGGCGGGCGAGGTCGACGTCCGAGGCGACCCCCGAGCAATCGCACACGGCGAACGCCGGGGCCCCCTCGAGCAGCTGCCGGACCAGCGTCGACTTCCCGAAGCCGGCCGGGGCGATCAGCGAGACGATCGCCGGACGCGCCGCACGGACCCGCTCCAAGAGGGCCGTGCGTACGAGGTCGGTGCTGGTCTCTGGGGGAGGAAGGCTAGCGTCCATGTTCGGCCCGTAAGTCCCAAGGCGGCTCGGATCGGGCCGACTTTCGTCGTCCACCGGGCCGGTCCCGGTGGACCGCGGACTACACGTGCGGTTGCTTACATTAACGCCATCTTACTTTGCACACAGCGCTGTGGATGCTGTGGATGAAATGCGGAGGGCGGGGCTAAACCGCGATGGCGTAGAGCCGCCGGGAGAGCGCCTCGTTGTTGGCGCCGTAGCACTCGCAGGACGCCGTCTCGAGGCCGGCGCGGTCGATGACGGTGAACTTGCCGCGGACGTAGCGGATGAACCCGGCCTGCTGCAGTGCGGCGGCCGCGATGCTGACGCCGGCCCGGCGAACGCCGAGCATCGTCGCGAGCGCCTCATGCGTGAGCGGGAAGTCGGCCCGGCCCACCCGGTCGTACGTCATCAGCAGCCAGCGCGCACAGCGTTCGCTGACGTAGTGCAGGCGGTTGCAGGCGATCGCTTGCGCCATCACGTCCAGTTGAGCGCTCAGGAAACGCTCGGCAATCGCGCGGAATTCGGGGTGCGCTTCGCACAGCCGCCGGAAGGCTGCGACGTCGATGCGATAGGCTTCGCCCGCGACCTGACACCAAGTAAGCGCCGTAGCGACGCCGCCGTCGAGCAGGACCTGAGCGCCCGTGACGCCCTCGCGGCCGATGGTCACGACCTCGATCTGGGTCCCGTCGCGCATCACGGTGACGACCGAGATCACCGCATCGATCGGGAAGTAGAGGAAACTGATCGGACCGCCGAGGTCGTAGATGGTCGCCCGGTAGCTCAGCCTGACCCGCTCGCACGCAGCCGCCACGGCAGCGCGGACAAGCAGCGGGAGGGTGTCCAACAGGGAGTTTTCGAGGGTAGTGTGTGACGTAGGAACTTCCCTTAAAAAGAGCAGCCCGCCCCCACAAAGGAAGACGGCGCACTTCGCTCCTAGCGTACTGAAGCGGGTGGGCGCAGTCGGTACGCTACCGGACACACCGCTCCGGGCGCCGGCAACCCATCGTTTTAGCAGTGTGTTCATACGAGTGCTAAGAAAGGACCCTCGCGCGTGCGGAATCACGACGAGATACTCGAAATCGAGCGGTTGTTTGCTCCCCGCGGGGCTCACGGCCGCTTCGAACCCAACACCGACGTCCTGCTCGACGAGAGCGGCGGCGCCGTGGTCGTTCACGTGGAGCTGGCCGGCGCCGACGCCGAGTCGCTGCGCGTGACCGTTGCGGATGCGTATCTCACCATCACCGGCACCCGCGCGTTGCGCGACGTCTCGCGCAGCGCCTCGCTGCTGCGCAAAGAGATTCAGTACGGCGAGTTCCTCAAAGCGATTCGCCTCCCACTTCCCGTCCTCGACGAGGGCGCAACGGCGATCTATCGGGACGGTATCTTGACGATCCGTCTCCCGGTCGCCGAATCCGAACAGTACCCGATCGTGCGGACGACCATCCGCATGACGGTGAGAAGGACCTCCGCGTAATGCCCAAAGCCACCAAGGCTCCCGAGATCATCGGCATCCTGCCTCTGCAGGACGCCGTCCTCTTCCCGAATACCGTCATCCCGCTCGCCGTCGTGAAGCGGCCGGGCATTCAGTTGGTCGAGGAGGCGCTGCGCGAAGGGAAGCAGATCGGTCTCGTCGCGCTCAAGGACAAAGAGACCGAGGATCCGGGTCCGGACGACGGCCGCCGGATCGGAACGATCGGCACGATCCAGAAGATGCTGAAGGTGCCCGACGGCACGCTGCGCTGCATCGTCGCCGGCGGCCCCGTCTTCCGGATCGACCAATTCGTGGCGACCGAGCCGTATCTGGCGTCGACGTTCACCGAATTGCCCGATCTCACGCGCGACAACGATCAGCTCGTCGCGATGCAGCGCAATCTCGGCACGCTCTTCCAAAAGCTGCTGGGCTATCTGCCGCAGGCACCGCGCGAGATGGAGATGGAAGTCAACAACATCTCCGATCCCAACCTGCTCTCGTATTTCGTCGCGTCCACGATGCGGCTCGAGACGAAGGATCGTCAAGCGATTCTCGAAGAGCGCGATACCGGCAAGCGCTTGCGCAAGCTGACCATGCTCATCACCAAAGAGCTGGAAGTCGTCGAGCTGGGACACAAGATTCAGTCCGACATCCAGCGCGAGATGGAGAAGAATCAGCGCGAGTTCTACCTGCGCCAGCAGATGCGCGCGATTCAGGAAGAGCTCGGCGAAGGCGATCCCCAGCAAGCCGAAGCGAACGAGCTGCGCA
>JAQBPL010000140.1 GCA_028287545.1 Vulcanimicrobiota bacterium
TCCGGCTCGCCGGGGTTCGCCGCGAACCGCAGCTCGGCGCGCTCCGCGCCCGTCACGCCGACCGCTTCCAGCGCCTCGAGCGCGACGCGCAGCCGCGCCGCCGGCATCTCGAGCGCCGCCAACTCCGCGCGAACCGCTTCCTCGATCGCCTCCGCCGCCTTGCGCCGGCTCGCGCTCAGCCGCTGCGCGGCGGCGCGCAGCGCCCCCTCGAGCGCGCTCGCTTCGCGATCGGCCGCGGCGATCCGCACTTCGCGGTCGTCGACGTCGGCGACGTCGGCCGCGAACGCGTCGCGCTGCGCCTGCATCGCGGCGAGCGACCCGCCGTACTTCTTCTTCAACCGGTCGAGGGCGTCGAGCCGCGCGGTCAGCGCGTCGAGTTCGGCCGGATCGAGGTCGACGGCTTCGCGTTCGCGCGCGATCCGGGCGGCCAGCTCGTTCGCATCCGACTGCAGCGCGCTCGCCGCCCCGGCCAACTCGGCGAAGCGTTCGCCGTATCGCGTCAAGCCCACGAGCGCGCTCTCGCACGCGCCGAACGCGTCGACCGCGCCGCCTTCGTTTTCGAGCGCCGCGGAAGCGCTCGCCAAGGCGGCGCCGATCCGCTCCGCGTTCGCCAGCACGTCGCGCCGTTCGCGCAAACGTTCGTCTTCGTCGTCGGAGGCGACCGCGGCCGCGTCGATCTCGTCGCGCGCGAAGCGCGCGAACTCGGCTCGCGCCGTCGCGCGACCGTCCGCGTCGCGCAGCGCGCGCAGCCGTTCGCGCGCCGCCTGCACGTCGTCATACAAGCGCCGCACCTCACCGCGCGCCGCGAGCGCCTGCGGGCCGGCGAAACGATCGAGCAGCTCCAGCGCGTACGCGGGCGCGAGCAGACGCTGCGCCTGATGCTGCGAGATGACGTCGACCAGCGTTCCGATCAGTTCGCGCAACTGGCTCGCCCCGGCCGGGATGCCGTTGATGCGGCCCTGCGAGCGGCCTTCGGCGAGCACTTCGCGCTGCACGATGAGATCGTCGTCGTCGGCCAGCGTGAAGCCGGCGGCGGCGAGCGAGGCGCGCAGCCCCTCGTCCGGCGCGATCTCCAGCACCACGCGCGCGCGCTCCGCGCCGCTGCGCACCGTGTCCGCGTCCGCGCGCTCGCCGAGCGCGAGCCGCAGCCCGCCGAGCAGCATCGTCTTGCCCGAGCCGGTTTCTCCCGTAACGACGGTCAGGCCGTCGGAGAAGGCGACTTCCGCGCGTTCGATGAGCCCGACGTTCTCGACGGTCATGCGCAGCAGCGTCACCGCCCCTCCGGCGGTCACTGCGACTTGATCGGAACGCCCCATTGCAGCTTGTCTTCGAGCCGCGCGAAGAACGCGCGCGGCCGCACGCGGGCGAACCGCACCGGTTTCTCGGCGCGCCGGATGAGGACCCGGTCGCCCGCGACCAATTCGGCGGCGACGAAGCCGTCGTTCTCCAGGTTCGCGAGGCTGAGCTCGCTGTCGCAGGTGATCTCGATCTCGGCGCTCGTCGGCACGAGCAGCGGGCGCGCGAACAGCGTGTGCGGCAGCAGTCCGGCGATGCCGAGCGCGTCGACGTTCGGATGGATGATCGGGCCGCCCGCGCTCAAGAAGTATGCGGTCGATCCGGTCGGCGTCGCGACGATCACTCCGTCGGAAGGCAAGTGCGCGATCGTCTCGCCGTTGACGGAGAGCCCGAACGGCGCGAGCCGGGCTTGCGAGACGCGCCGCACAACGACCTCGTTGAGCGCGAAGTGTACGCCCTCGACACCGGCGACCCGCGCGTGCAGCGCGATCCGCTCGTCGACCTGGACGTTGCCTTCGAAGACGCGTTCCAGCGCCGCGAAGCCCTCGTCGTTCGACTCCACTTCGGTGAGGAACCCGAGCCGCCCAGTGTTCACCCCGAGGATCGGAATCCCGAGCTCGTGCACGAGCCGCGCGGCGCGCAGCAGCGTTCCGTCGCCGCCCACGGTAACCAGCAAGTCCGCGTCTTCGAGCGCGCACGACGTCGCGAAGCCGAGCTCGTCACCCGCGCCGTCGCACACCGCCAACCGCAGCCCATGCTCCGCTGCCAGCGCCGCGACGCGTTCCGCACTCTCCGTCGCGTGCGGACGCTCGGTGTTCACGTAGAGGGCGATCGAACGCAACGGCGGGCGCGCGACGGGGACGACGCTCATGCGTGCGCTTCTCGGACGAGCGCGTCCAGCCGGGCATCGTCGACTTCTTCGCCGGTGCGGCGAAGTTCGTAGAAGAACTCGACGTTGCCGGCGGGACCGCGGAGCGGCGAGAGCACGGCTGCGACGGCGCGGACGCCGGTCGTTCGGATGCCGTCGCGCACCTCGCGCAGGATCTCGCCGTGCACGACCGGATCGCGGACGACGCCGCCGCCGCCGAGGCGTTCGCGGCCCGCTTCGAATTGCGGCTTCACCAGAGCGACGATCGCGCCGCCGTCGCGCAAGTAGGCGACGGCGCGCTGAACGATCGTTTGCAGCGAGATGAACGACGTGTCGATCACGATCAGATCGAAGCCGTCGGGATACGCGTCATCGGGGAGCGTGCGGAAATTGGTGCGCTCGACGACCGTCACCCGCGGCTCGCTGCGCAGCTTCCAGGCGATCTGGCCGCGACCGACGTCGAGTGCGGTCACGTGCCGCGCCCCGTGCTGCAGGAGCGCGTCGGTGAACCCGCCGGTCGAGGCACCCACGTCGAGCACGTCGAGTCCCGCCGGGTCGATCGCGAACGCCCGCAGCGCACCCTCGAGCTTGTCGCCGCCTCGCGAGACGTATTTCGGCGGCTCCTCGACGTGCACGTTCGCCCCGAGCGGAACGTGCGCGCCCGGTTTGCTCGCCGGCTCCCCGTCGACCCGAACCTTCCCAGCCAGGATCAAAGCCCGCGCCTGCGAGCGCGTCAATGCCGTCAACTCGACCACCACGGTGTCGAGCCGGCGCGGCTCAGGCCGGGAATTCGTCGTCATCAAGCGCGCCCTCCGCCGGCCGCGCTGGTTGATTGACGCCGTCGATCGACTGCTGTGCGGTCTTCAGGAGGGTTTCGCAGCGTCCGACGAGTTCGCGGCCCTCCTTGTAGAGCGCGACGGCGCGCTCGAGATCGGTATCGTCCGTCTCGAGTGCTTTCACGATCTGTTCCAAGCGTTTGAGCGAGTCCTCAAAAGAGGTTGATCTGTCGTCCGCCATCCGTCCCT